>NZ_DJGY01000041.1:0-42383 GCF_002435675.1 Acetobacterium sp. UBA5834
AACTATTATTGACAATTCCAATCATCTAAATGACCAAACTTATGAATACGAACAAGATCGAAAGCATTAAGAAGTCTCCCACTTGCAGGATCTGTTGCGTGGTGGGAATAGGCAAACTTATCATCATAGAGTATGACACCGGCACTGGAGTCAGCAGGAATATAATCATAGCGACCTGTCATTGCTGAAGGCTCGTATATATCCTTTAAGAACATATCGATTGCACTGCTTACTGAGTAGGTACGGCAAAAAGTACCGATGACTCCTTCCTTAGAAAGCGGATCGGCTTGTTCTTTTAGTGAGCGGTCAATAACTTCTGACTGACGGGAGGATACGGGCCAAGTACTGGTGTCTCGCCAATCATCGTATTTGTTTAGAAACTCATCCGGATCAAGGAGGGAGCCATCTTTTTCTTCATATACAAATACACCGTTTCTTGAAGTAGATGGCCAATACATTAATCGTTCTGGTTCATAGGTTGTGTCATCAAAAAGGTCGATGCCGATTTCTTTTGCGACCATGCGACTAACGGCTGCATACTCCTCTTCTCCCACATCACGAAAGAGTGGAATGATCAGCCTTAATCTTGGATGTTCTGGAGTATGCTTATGAGTAGAATAAATACAACACTGATAAGGGAAGAAGGTAGAGATTTCTTCCCAGATAGTACTTGTGCCATAATCCATATCAAGGGTGAGCATGGAGCGTGATAGAACATTCCCTTTTTTACGTCTACCATCTTTTAAGTGACCGCCGACAAAACCCCCGACATCTTTAATGGAATCCTGACCACCTTTTCTCATTTTTCGATATTCTTCTACCGTTTCGGTGGTACGCTGTGTGGTCTTAACACGGGAGCAGAAGTCATCCCAGCTGATGTCTGTGTTTTTCCACTTTTTATCCATTCGGCTGTTGCCGTATGCTATCTTCATAGAGACTCTACCTCCTCAAAATCTTTATTAAAGTATCTAACCGGCTGTCTGCGTTTCTTTGCTTTTTCAATTTCAATACTCATGCCCCTTGAAATCACATCACCTAGAACCCAGACCTCTTGGCATTTGCCCATCAGGATAATATCCATGAAAATAGCGAGGTCACGCTCTTTCTCATTGCTGTCATCCATAAACTGTGGAAATAGAAGGTGTGGAGCAAGCGGAATATTGCCCTTATCTAAAGCAAAACGGCAAAATGCTCGTGTGCGCTTATTGTTGTTTTCAATATCGCCACTAAATGGAGAGCAAATATAGACAAGGGGCTTAAAGGCAGCTTTTGCTGCTGCCTTTTCCTCACGGGTGATATTGCTAAGTGCTTCATGGGGAGTTGGGTCATGATACCCCTCTGCATTGAATTTATTGATTCCCATATCACACCTCCATCTCAATCTGCGGATAAATACCGTCCGCTTTCAACTGTTCATAGATAAAGAGTCTGCCTTTTTGCGTCCACTTGGTATGCACTTTCGTATGTTGGATACCTTTGCTATCTTCATAAATGTGAGTGTTGGTTTTTGTATATCCATTTGGAGCATATTTCTGATAAAGAAGCCAAATATCACCTTGCTTAAACTGAATCCCTTTTTCATGAAGGTGTTCGTTCATGCGCATGGCACTCCAGCCGTAATCTTTGGCAATAACAGAAATATTGACTGCATCCCTGCATTTAAGAACCACATCATAGTAAGTAGCCTTGGGTTTCATCTCAGCAATTTGCTGCTGACCAATCGCAACGGCCGCCATCAATTCCTTGTTCTTTTCACGTTCCTCTTTTAGTGCAGTAAATGCTGCGATAGCAAGGTCTGGATTTGCGATTAAATCATCTGTTGCATAAAGTCCATGTTTCCGAATAGCAGGGAGTACTTCATTTGTGACCCAGCGTTTGAACTTTTTGGCACTTGGCATCTTGCTTGAGAGGATGAGGCTATAAAGACCGGATTCATTGATAGCAGTCATCGTTTGATTTCTTCCGATGGCGTCACGAATCGTTACGTCATCCTTATCCTCTTCATCAATGTGGTCGATCAAAGCTTTGCGAGTATTTGCATAACCAAGAATGCTTGCTACATCCTTGCCAACAAAATAAGGTTGACCGCCAATCGTGGTAGTACGTACAGAGCCAAACTCTGCATTTTTGTATACTTGTAATTCCATTCGAATTACCTCCTTGTGTTATTTTGGAGGTCTTGACCTCCTACCTAGTAGCCACGGGAGAAGGTCAAATCTGACGGTTTTTATATTCTTGTTCTAATTTCTTTGTTGCTCGCTTTAATTTCTGAGTAATATTGTTTTCGCTGACTCCGATGGAACTGGCATATTCTCGGATGGGCACACCATCAATGCGTACTGCGATGAACATATCTGCCCAGTCCTGCTTTTTGCCAAGAGCGGTGCGTATCCATTGGCAGACATCTTCATATTTATTTTGATAGGCTCGTTCGAGCTCATCTTTTCTAAAAACTCTATCATCGGCTACTTCTTTCATTAGAGGTTCTGAAGTATCACATTCCAGACCATCTGCATTTGGTTTTGCTATTGAATATCCCTTGTGCCTATCAAATTTGTGCCAGTTATTGTATTCGGGCTTATTAAATTTTTCATTGAAGGCATCTTGAATTAACCGTTCTTTGTCAGAGTTTGGAAGCTCATCACCTTCGAGCGATAAACTAATCCACATTTCCTCAGTTTCTTTTTCATTAAGTTCGATAATCTGAAATTTGTTGTCGTATCTTACTGATAATCTCATTAGATTCTCCTGTCCCGTCTTGGAAGGCGGCGGAGAACTAATGAATCTTTGGAAAACAATGACCAACAGAGTTACTTCCTAAAAATATGTATAGGAAATAAAACGGAGGAGCATAAATTTCACCCAACAGCCTGTCATTGGCTATCTTCGAATCATTTATGAATCCGCCGTCTTCTGCTGGCCAGCTTTAGACGCATTTAATTTTTGTAAAGCTTGTACCTTACATTTATAAATATAATAGGTTTCAAAATTTCACGACCAACTCGTTGAGTTGGTCCGAATTTGCCTATTTATCAGCCTTTCTAAATTTGGGCATAAAAAAAGAACCCCTTTCGGGGTCCTAAACCAACTCACTGAGTTATCAACTTTTTTATTCTTTTATTTTACTACCTAATTCTGGAATACCGCTCTGTTCTAAAATGCTGTTAAAATTATCAAGCGATAGTCCGGGCATAACATCTAATATATGTATATAAGTCATGTCGGGATCCTCGTAATAATTCAGTTTGTTCTTCGAGCGTTCAAATAGTTTTTGAGTAATACGAGAACTTAAGCCCATACCTACACAGATTGCCATCAAAACATTTGTTCCCATATCTTCGTACTTATTATTCTTAATTTTGCCATGATAGTTTTTATGGAGTCCTGTCTCTTCATTGAATTTCTCAGGATAAATCCATTTTCTATTTTCCATCAAAAACCATATGCAATCACATAATGTTTTGGTAGGGTCGCCAAGTAATTTCATAAGTTCAATTTCTTCATCAACATCATAGCAAGCTAATTGTTTAGAAAATGCTTGATATACTTCTTCTGGTTCATTTATTAGATCAGATTGAAATTTAGGATGAAATGTAAGAAGTCTATTATCAATCCCTTCTACCTTATTTAGTATTGCATAGCCAATGAAGTCTTTTTCTGTATTGCTATACGCCACATATCTTTGTTCTCGAATATTGATAGCACATCTAGAGAGATTTTGCTTTGCCTTTGGTGTTAGATGGAGAACCCCATCTTCTTGTACAACATATTGGTTATTAGCAAGTACAAAATACCCTTCAGCGTATACAAAATGCCGCTCTTTTATCCAGTTTTTCAGTGTTGTATCAGAGTTAATTATTTGTATCGCTTCTACTGGGGTTAACTTAACAAAGTCTTTATTACTGTGGATTTCTTCATAGACATCATTGTAATCAGAGAATTCAGATATGGTATCCTCTAAACCAACTTCAATCAATCTATATTTTACTGATAGTCTTGACGTTATAAAAAAGCTACTTAAATCTTCAATCAAGGTATCACAAGAGTATATCGTATTTTCACCAGATGCTTTATACTGCTCAATAAACTCTAAAGCTTTCTTTTTGAAGCTTTTTTTGGGCATCAGAACTCTAGGTGCTAATCTGTGTGCTTGCCATTCCAACCATCGAACTTCATTTTCCTTTGTCTTCTTTCCCTCAGGTGGTGTAAAGAAAGTCTCGGACTGTCGGCATAAAATTGGATATAGTTTTTCAGATTCGTTTTTATTTTTAACCTCAAGAATTTGAAAATATGTTTTATCTTTTTCCCAGTGTAGTGCTTCATGAATGAGCGTATTTCTTTTCGAGCCTTCACCATAAAAAGACTCAGACAAAGGGTCAATTAATACTGTTCCAGCACTGAAGGAAGTTGATAAATATTTACCTGTTTCCCTATCATATATATCAACATCTGCATCCAAAAGTAAACAACATCCAAAAACATCTAGGTCGCTTGATAAATGAACTTCTTGAACAGTAAGCCCCATATCCTTAAGAATGTCATCAACCGGAAGAGGCATCGGTTCAACCAATGCCTGTTTACAGTATTTAGTCAGAAATTTTGTAGCATAGTCATCAAGGCGATTCTTTCCAAGAATTAGAGCACCTGATTTTTTATTGATATCGAATACATCACTTGGAGTTATCTTCCTCTTCATAATCTACCTGTTCTCCTTTTTCAATATGATCCAAAGGCAACTCTGACAATAACTTTCTTGCCTCTTTCCAGGTAGGGTAGAACTCCTCCACAAGTGAATTGAATCTATGGGTGTGATTCTTTTCTAACAAGTGTACCAGTTCATGGATAACAACATATTCAAGACATTCTATTGGTTTCTTGGCTAGCTGTAGATTAATCCATATTCTTTTTTTATCAATATTGCATGTACCCCACTTAGTTTTCATATTCTTAATTTTGTACTCATTAGCATGGAGGTTTGTTTTTGTTTCACACCTTGAAACTACCCCATCCAACACTCGTTTAAGTTCTTCTCTGTACCATTCATTGAATGCCCTCTCCCTTGATTCTTTAGTTGATCTTTCGGGAGCAGTCAATATTATCTTGTTTGGTAGTTTTGAAATTTCGTATTTGTTTCCTTCATAGACAACTTGTAGCCGATATGGCTTTCCCCACAGGAAATGGGATTCTCCTGAAACATATTCTCTCTCAGTTTGACGCGCCTGTGACAGCATCCTGTCTCTTACCTTAGTGATTTCTGGCATTTTCTTTAATACAAAGAGCCTTATCTCTTCATCAGGATAATCGCTAGGAGTACTAACTGTCACACTGCCTTCTGGTGGATTCACCCTGATATAGAGATTTTTAAGATTTTTCTTTTTTATAATTTCTATTGGCAACCCACCAATTATTTCTTCATTACACATCGTATTCTGCCTGCCTTTCAGCTATTTCGAAGACCGTAGCAGTTTCCTGCGTTGCTTCATCTTCGTCATAACCATATACCAATAAATTTTCATATATAGCAAGCCTTATGTTTTGTTGTTTTTGAAAATTCCTTTTCCAATCAGGACGTAATGCACTATGGACAGCACTATCAATATTTACTGCTAAAGTCTCGTCTTTATTAAAATAATCAAAGAAAGCTCTTCTAGCTTCACTAGTCTTAACGGTATCAGGATAATCCAAGCTGTCTTCAGGGTGCAAAATCGCTTGGGCCAACTCAACAACTTGCCGTAAATATTCCTCGTAACTCATAGCCTCTATCCGTCTCTGGTCGATTAGTACTTGGAGCATTTCTGATAACTTACCATAATAAACTTGGTTAGATGACATCTTCTTTACAATTTCATGCTGCAAGTTATTTTCGATGATTTCTGCTTTAGCATTTTCATTACCTGGAAGACCTTGTACCAGGGCCTCTATTGGTGTTGTTGAAGTGTTTTCAAGTAACAATTCCACCAACGACATATTCCCGAGTTCACTTACAACTGTAGAATCTTCTGCACGTATGTAAGTATCAAGGACATATCGCATATCAGCCTCATATGGTTTTAAATCGATATAATCACAGCTTGCTAGTTTAACCATTTCTTTTATTTTGTTATAGCCGGAAATATCACTCCTTAGCCTGCTAACTTGCCCCTCTGAATAGCCATAATCACTCACAAGTTTATCACTGCAGTTAGCAAAAGAGCGTGTTAGCGAGGCTGTAAGAGTATATAAAATATCTCTGCGACCAGTGTTTTCATCGTCTTCACTATTTTCACCACAAAAATACTCAATATAATCCGTATCGTCTTTAGGATCGCTTACATTTTCTAATAGATCTTTCAGCGATGCAATTGCACCCACCATCTCAGATTTAGCTTCGTCATAGCGATTCTTTATAAGTCCCTCAACATCTTCCTTATCAAAGCTATCGAAAGCTTCAGCAGTATAATCAGCCACTGCAAGCTGAACATTACGAAACAAGTCCATGTAATCTACGATATAGCCATAGTCCTTATCTTCGCCATCTGGTCTATTAACTCGGCAGATAGCCTGGAAAAGGTCATGATCCCTCATAGATTTATCAATATATAGATATGTCGCTGTTGGAGCATCAAATCCTGTTAAAAGTTTATCTACCACGATAAGAAGTTTCATCTTAGCAGGTTCTTTTTTGAACTGCTCTTTTACTTCCTTCTCAAATTCAGACAATTTTTTGCCCTTAAGCATACGCTCATAAATAGACTTCTTATATTCTTCTTCGCCCTCTTGACTTAAGTCACTCGTAGCTGTTCTAACACTCGCGGTTGAAGGCTCAAAGGAAGTTACAACAGCACACTTGTTAAAGCCGTTGCTAGTAAAAATATCCCAGTATCTGCAAGCCTCATATATACTGTTGGCCACAAGCATGGCAGTACCACGCTCATTTTTTAGACGAGGTTTTAAGTTCATATCGAAAATGATATCGCTAGCTATTTTCTCAAGTCTTTGTTTTGAACTATATAATTTGTTGATTGAAGTCCAACTTTGTTTCAGCTGTATCTTTGCTCTATCTGTAAGACCTAAGGTTTTATTGTCAAACCATAAATCAACCTTGTCTTTACTAGATAAGTCTTGGTCAACATCTCTTGCTTCATAACGCAAATCAAGAACAACACCATCTTGAACACCTTCATCAAATTTATAAGTATGGATGTAAGGTCCAAAAGTCTCAAGACTCGTTACTTTATCTTTTTTGAGTAGTGGAGTACCTGTAAAACCAATAAGTGATGCTTCAGGCATCAGTACTTTTACAGCCTCATGCAATTTCCCTGAGTTAGTACGATGGCACTCATCAATAAAAGCTATAATATTTCCTTTTGATTTAAAGTCAGCTGGGAGGTCTTTTATCAATTCTTTACGATATTGATCCACGTCGGATTGTTTACCTGCATTATGTCCGTATTTATGAATCAAAGAGCAGATAATAGAATCATCATTTTTATTTAGAACCTCTCTTAAATCAGCACTACTCTTTGTTCTTCGTACTTTTTCATTTACATCAATAAACAAACTTTCAATTTGGTCATCAAGTTCATCTCGATCGGTAATGATTACCACTCGGCTATCTGCTACATTCTCAATAACCCACTTAGTAAGCCATACCATAATTAGGGATTTTCCTGAACCTTGCGTATTCCAGATTATTCCACCTTCACCCGAAAGGATTCTTTTCCTAGCAGCAATATTAGCAAAATACTGATTATGTCTTGCAATCTTTTTCACTCCAGCATCAAAAATAATAAAGTCGTGGATTAGTGAAAGAAACCTCTCTTTATGACAAAGAGAAATTACACCATCCCTTAGTTTATTTCTTTCTCTGGATTGGATACCTTTAATACTCGCAGAAAGTTCATCACTAGCTTTAATATCTTCTTTCCAATTCAGATAATACTTTTCTGGAGTTTCGATTGTTCCATACTTCAGTCCTTCTGCTTCGTTACCTGCAAAGAGAAACTGCGTAGTGCTAAAGTAGTTCTGAATATACTCTTTTTTTTGGTTTGTGAGATTCTGACGAATTCCCTCACCAATACTCACACATGAACGCTTTAACTCAAATATGCCAAGAGCGATACCGTTTATATACAGCACCACATCAGGGCGTTTTCTCTCTATTTGATTAAAGCAGAGAACACTTACTTCTTCAGCAGCATAAAAATCATTGTTTTCGACATTGTTCCAGTCGATATAATGGACTGTTTGACGATTTTTATTCTCGTCTTTAACACCTTGCTTGCCATAGCGAAGTAGGGAATAGACCTCTTTATTGATTTGGTAAAGGCTATCCACTTGATTGCTCGCTTTTGAAACAAGCTCAGTTACAGCTTTGGAAATCTGATCTTTCGAATAACCACGTTTTTCAAGATTCTTCTTCAGCAAATCTTCTCTGATAGGTTTGTTATTCTGATCCTCTAGATTTCCGAGATACGTATAACCAAGACCACCGTCTTCCTCTTTATCTATTAACCAGTGAAGGACCTTGTTTTGCAATTTTCTTTCTAAATCAACAGACATAGCCTTTACCTCCTCATACTTCAAGGCGCACACGGCCTGTTAAGAGGTCGTCCATTGCACCTTCTTTAATTTGTATCATTTTTTCTTTTTCTGTTTCGAGAGATTCTATTTCTTCGTCCATTTCTGTCAGAACTTCGGCAATTGCTTGTTGTTCTTTTATTTCCCTCGGAAGTCGTATATTTATATTCTTTATTAGAGTTTTATTCAATCCACCACGTCCACCGTCACCTGATGAATGTTCTCTTAAATCAACATACATATTTTCAATTAAGTAATATAAGAACTTAGGATTTGTTTTATCTGATGGGACTAATGCAGCTAGAGATTGGTTTAATGCCATTGGATAGGCTAGAAACGCTGCTGTTCCCCTAGTCTTTCCTTGTCCTGCTAGTGCAATTAATACCGAATCTTTTGGTGCTATTTTAGCGGATGAATTATTCAAACCAATTTCTGTAATGTTTCTAGTTGCTTTGGTAATTATTTTTTGATGAACTTCTGTAGAAGCAAGCCATGGAATTGACCCGCCCCAGTATTTGTCTATCGTGGTTGAAGGAGTACCTCCTGTAATAATTGCACTTGTTGAACTCTCAATTGTTGATTCTATCCAATCACCGTCAAACCCGTCAACTCTTGTTCTCCCACTGACCAAATCATCCAAAGCACCTTCACGAATTGCTTTTTTCTTTTCAATTAGTTCAGACAGATTGTCTATATGCTCATCAAAATCTGATAATACTGAAGCTATAGCTTGTTGTTCTTTAGAAGAAAGAAGCGGAATTTTATACTCTTCAGTAACTGGTAATGAAATTTGTGAAAAAGAACTTCTTCCATCTCCAGCATTTCTAAAATAATCGACATTATGTTTCAGATAATAAAAAAGAAATTTTACTGCATATATATCAGATGACGTATAGCCCCACATCTCATTTTTAAATGTACAAGGGACATTGCAATATATAAAGTCTATTACCCCTCTTGATTGAACAATTACTACAGGATCACTAATAATATTTGCATTAGGCAAATCCGATACATTTGCTCTAATCTCTGTTGCTCCTCCGGCAAAAACTCTTATCGCTCCAGTAGCAGATTTTATTTTACTCATTCTTTCTGCAGTTATAGGAGTTCCTCTAACACGCTTATATATTTTTTTTATTTCGTTATACTCAATAGTATCTTTAGAATGAGTTACCATGTGTATCCCATCCTTTCTAATGCAGATTTAACCTTAGCCTTCGACTGAACTGTCTTTTCTTCAATCTCTCCTAAAGTGTACTCATAGCGTTTGGCAATTAAGACAACCTTTGAGGCGAGACAATTCATCACCTGATCAATCGCATCAGTAATATCTTTTTCAAGCCTTGCCATCCATTTTTTGTCAAAGAGTAAATGCTTTACTTCATCAATCGTTAGTTCTGCGTATTTAGAAAGGACTACATCATCCAGTTCCTTTTGAGCCTCTTTGATCGCTTTATCAGCTTCTTCCTTCTCTGTTAACTTAGCTTGATAGGAAAGAAGAGCATCATATTCATCAGCATATGTTTCTGGAATTACTGCATTGTCATTTGCTTCTTTTAATGCATTTCTTAATTTAGCCTTTCCGAATGAGCCGTTCTTATTTCTAAGTTCATATATCTTCAGCTCACTATTTGCTTTGACGATTTTCTCCATCTCCGAAGTACTGCCTGTATCAAATAATTCAATAAGCTTTGTAATGTCATCTATTACTTCTGAAGTCTTTTTACTTTCAAGTTCTTTTATTTGTTTATTCAGATTTGCTTTAGGTATACCGTCACCTTTTTCATTCAAAGCATTTATAAGCAAACCTTCGTCACCTGATTCTTCTTCTCTCATTTCATCCAGTTCAGATTCAAGCAATGCAGATTTTTCGATTAGCTCATTAAGAGCCATTAACTCAGTTTCAAAATACTCCTGTTCAATAATGTCTCTCGAAATTAAAGCACCTTCAAAAGACTTCATTTTTGAAGTATCATCGACTTTTATTTCTTCTCCATTTTCATCTTTAGCTTTCTTTTGAGCGTATACATATTCAATCTCACGTCCCGCATCATATCCGCTCGCTTTTATTACATATACATCATCTTGCATTTTTTCATTCCAATAGTTAAGCAAGAAGTCGTACACATCGTAATTGTCTAGAAGTTTTGCCGATTCAAAATCTCTCAAAATTTCAATACCCAAGCTTCGAATTAATTCTTTTGGATTTGTATCTGTATTAATATTGAGTAATGAATCTTTTACTTTATTTTTCCACGTCTCGAATAGAGAACCGTATTCAGTCTCCTTTTCAACCTTTATACTTTCATCTTCAGAAATGACTGTTTCAATTTCATTTGGTTTTATGGCAAGATTATAGACATTATGTTCTTCATCAACACAAGTGAATAGCTCTTGTCTTAACTGTGGCGATATTTTCCAGAGTCTCTCTAAAGAGTTAATATCGACTTCTGGAATACCACCCTTAAGATGAGATGCAATGTTTTGAGGTAATGTGTCATCTATTTTTTGGATATAACGAGGCACATTAAGGTTTCCTTCGTTCTCTTCTAAAATCTCTTTATACGTAATAAAGCGAGAGTACCCCTCAACCTTTTCTTGGTGAATAAAGGTTTGTACAATTTTCTCAATATCCTGTTCACGTAGGCGGTTCTTATTTCCGTCTTTCTTAAACCCATCGCTCGCATCAATCATAAAGATACCTTCACGCTTATCAGCGTTTTCTTTATCGATTATGATAATACTAGCAGGAATTCCTGTGCCATAAAATAAGTTTGTAGGCAATCCAACAATACCTTTTATATATTTCTTATCAAGTACCGCTTTTCTAATAGTCTTCTCTGCATTAGGTCTAGATAGTACGCCGTGTGGCAGAATAATCCCCGCCTTGCCATTGCTTTCCAACGCTTTTAGAACATGTAGAAACCAAGCATAATCACCATTCTTTTCAGGTGGAATGCCATAACCATCAAACCTCTTGTATTTATCTTCAGATGGTTTAATTCCATCAGTCCAGTCTTTATCAGAAAATGGTGGGTTCATGACAATAAAATCAAATTTTCTAAGTCCACCAAAATCATCAGTATATTGTGGGTTTGCCAATGTATTCCCGCTTTTAATTTCACCTGTGCCTTTGTTATGTAGGATGAAGTTCATCTTTGCTAAACCAGCAGTATCAGGATATTTTTCTTGTCCAAATATTGTAACTATGGAATCACCATTATCATCAGTTGGTGCTTCATCTGCTGCACGAATAAGTAAAGATCCACTTCCCGCCGCAGGATCATGGAGGGTCCATTTCTTTCCTGTCTCTTGTTTAATATTGCCAATACCAATAAGTCTAGCAATAATACGTGACACCTCACTAGGTGTATAAAATTGCCCCTTACTTTTGCCAGACTCCTGAGCAAATTTCATCATGAAGTATTCATAAGCATCTCCGATGATGTCATCTCCACTAGCTCTGTTACTTTTAAAGTCAATAGCAGGGTTTTGGAATATAGCAATTAGGCCAGAGACTTTATCTACGAGTTCCTTACCAGAACCTAGTTCATCCGGATTATTAAAGCTTACGTCAGGAAGTGCACCTACTAGCTTATTATCTTCTAGAAACTTTTGGAGAATTACATCAACTCTTTCTCCAACATCTGGCTTGCCTTTTGCAGCAATCAAGTCGTCAAATGAGGCACCTTCATTTACTGTAAACTCAGCAAAACGTTGCCCTTTATATCTGTCTGATACATACTTGAAGAATAGTAATACAAGCACATAGTCTTTATATCTTGAAGGTTCTACTCCACCTCTTAATTTATTACAAGCATCCCATAATAGGGAATACAATTCTGATTTTTTCACGGCCATTCATTTAACCTCTCTCGTCTATTAATTGTTTTATATTTAGTATTCAGTTATATCTATTCCTGCTTTTATTAACCTTTCATATCTCTCGTGGGATATAAGAACTGCTACAGGCTTTCCATTTTTCAAAACAAAAGCTGTTTTATCTTCATCTGATAAACCTGTGATCAATTTCGAGGATTGTCCTCTAAGAAAATCTGACATATTATAAAACTCCATTGGTTGCTTTTGGGCTTTATCTTCCTTATCCATACCTAAATCCACCTTTTCTTTTTATCATAACATTTTACAACTCTTATTTCAACCTTAATATGCACTTGAAAAGTAATTACCTTATAAGTGCATTTCAATCTTGTATGTCCATTCAAACCAATAGCCATCTTGTCAACTCACCACATTTTTGCCAGCAATCTTATCAACTCACTAAGCCTATATTCAAATTCGTAAATCCGGTGAATAATCCACCACTCTTGGATATCTTCCCTCAAAGCAAAATACCGTGATTATCCTTCCGGCTTGTAACCAGACCTCAAATCACGGAAAGCTCTTATTTACACATGTTTCTATACTCTTACTTTTCCACCCTTGACATCAATACCACTGTCTCAACATGACCAGTTCCCGGGAACAGATCCACCGGCTGAACGGTTTTAATAGCATAGCCAGCTTCGGTTATAAACTTTAAATCCCGGGCCAGGGTTGAGGGGTTACAGGATACATAGATAAGCTTGGGGGTGCCCAACTCGCTGATGGCTTGCAGCAAGGATTCGTCACAGCCTTTTCGAGGCGGATCGAGAACGATCAGATCGGGTTTGACTCCTTCATCTTTGATGATCTTGAGCATTTCATCTTCAGCCCGACCCAAAAAGAAGCGGGCATTGTCGATCTGATTGAGGCCAGCGTTTTCCCGGGCATCAAGAACTGCATCGCCGACGCTTTCAATCCCGATGACCTGTTTGGCCTGAGCCGCCAGATAAAGCCCGATGGTGCCGGTACCGCAATAGAGATCAAAGATGGTTTCTGTGCCGGTCAAGGCAGCAGCCGACTTGATGGCATCATAGAGTTTTTCTGTCTGCAGCGAATTGACCTGAAAGAAGGAGTTTGGTGAAATCGAAAAACTGAGATCCCCGATCTGCTCCACCAGTCGGGCCGCCCCGTAGACGCAGAGACTTTTCTTGCCCAGAATCACATTGCCCTTTTCCCGGTTGATGTTGGCGTAAATGCTTTTGACATTGGGAATTCCGGCGACGATGCCCTCAATAATGGCCTGCCGTTGGCTTAACTCCTTACCATTGATGATCAGGGTGATCATGTTTTCGCCCTGAAGGTTGGTGCGCTGCAATACCCCCCGGAGATAACCTTTGTGGGTGCGCTCATCATAAATACTTAGATTCAGTTCCTGAACCAGAGCATTGATGGTTTTGATGGCTGCTATTGCTGATTCTGGCTGGTTGAGGCAATCGTCAATATGAACCAGCTGATGGGATCTTTTGGCATAAAAGCCCATTCCCTTGCGATCAAGTTTAAACTGAGCCTTATTGCGGTAACGGAGGGGATCTTCCATGCCGATAATCGGCGCCACTTCAATCTCTTTAAAGCCCCCAATCCGTTGGAGTGCGTCCCCCACCATTTTGGCCTTGGCCTGAAGTTGGCCCGGATAACTCATATGGCGGATTTGACAGCCACCGCATTGGTCAAAATAGGAACAATCCGGGGTCACCCGAACGGGTGATGCCTGGCTGATTGACAATAGTTTTCCCTGGGCATAGGTTTTTTTAACATTTTTGATTTCTACCTCTACCACATCCCCGGGAAGGCCGCCGTCAATAAAGACAATCATGTTGTCCAACCGACCTACTCCTTCCCCACTATGGGTAATATCGATCAATTCCATGGTATACTGCTGGCCAACTTGTAACGGGTTGCTTGTTTCGTTCATTCTTACTTCCTTAATTTTCTTATTTTGTGATCGCTTATTTTTTTATTACCAGATAAATAATAGATCGGTACGGTAGTTTGCTACTAATGTTTACTGCTTGAGATAGGCCTTCATTTTTTCGAAGGTTTCATCCGAGATAATATGCTCAATACCACAGGCGTCCTGTTCCGCATTGGCCAGGGATACGTCCAGGGCCTTGACTAGAAACTCGGTAATCAGCCGGTGTTTTTCATAAACTTTCACCGCCCGGCATTTTCCGGTTTCGGTAAGATAGATCTGGCCATAACGCTCATGTTCCACATAGCCCAATTCCTTAAGCTTGCGAACCGCATCATTGGCACTGGCCTTACTGACCTTGAGTTCCAGGGCAACATCGGTAATCCGTACCCCTTTGCCGTGTTTTTGACTCTCCAGATAAATGGTTTCGATATAATCCTCAATGGATTCAGTTAATTTTTTTTCCATTTCTACCTCTGCTTTTATCTTTTTGGTTTATTTTTGTTTGCTTCGCCGTAGTGGGCTTGGCATTTTTTGTTTTATTCGTATTCCGGCTAAGATTTGCTTGCGGAGATTGACGATCACCGCTTTTTACTTTGGCCGGAATTAACGCTTTCTTGCCGCTTCCAATCAGATCCTCCCGATAGGCTTTGGTCAGAGCCTCATGCACCAGCAGATAATTCTCCCGTTTGTTATACTGCACCAGCGCCCGCTGCATGTTTTTTTCCCGGCCCTTGGGCACATAAACCGCTTCCATCGTCAGCGGGTTGACCCCGGTATGGTACATGGCCGTCGCCACCGAACCCGGAGTCGGGTAAAAATCCTGAACCTGCTCCGGGAAAAAGCCCATCTCCCGGATGTACTCCGCCAGCTTGACAGCATCCTGGAGGGTGCAGCCGGGATGGCCGGTGATGAAATAGGGCAATACAAACTGGTTTTTCCCCAGCTGCCCATCAATCTGTCTAAACTGCCGGACAAAGTTTTCATAAACTTTAAAGGCCGGTTTGCCCATGTGAGCAAGCACCGTGTCGGATACATGTTCCGGCGCAACCCGTAGCTGGCCGCTGATATGGTGCTCCACCAGTTCCCGAAAAAAGGCCTTGTCCTGATCCAGGGCCAGATAATCATAGCGGATTCCCGAGCGGATAAAGACTTTCTTGATGCCCGGCAGTTTCCGGACCGCCCGAAGGGTCTCCAGATACGGTTTATGGCTGGAATCAATGTTTTTGCAGGGTTCCGGTGCCAGACACTCGCGATCCTGGCAATAACCCCGGCTGGCCTGCTTTTTACAGGCCAGATGAGAGAAATTGGCCGTCGGTCCGCCGATGTCGTGAATATAGCCCTTAAAATCCGGCTCTTTGGCCAAACGCCCGGCTTCCCGGACAATTGAATCACGGCTGCGCATCTGGACGTATTTGCCCTGGTGAATGGCCAGAGCACAAAAGGTGCAATTGCCGTAGCAGCCCCGATTGGCGGTGATACTGAACTTTACTTCGTTAAGTCCCGGGACACCACCGACCGGATCATAGGCGGGATGCCAACGATAGGTAAAGGGCAGATCATACAGATCATCAAACTCCGCCTGGGAAAGCGGCGGCTGGGGTGGGTTCTGCCACAGATAGCGGTTGCCGGTGGGCTGAATATAGGCCCGCAGATCATGCGCATTATTACTCTGATAAATCAGGGCGGTCGCCTCGGCATAAGCCTGGGTATCGGTGCTGACCGCTTCGGTGGACGGCAGTATGACCCCGTCCCCGACTTCCCGGCAGATAACCGCCGTGCCCCGGATATGGGTCAGCTGATGTACCGGAATGCCAGCTTCCAGGCCTTCGGCAATCTCAATGATGGCCCGTTCGCCCATGCCATAAACCAGCAGATCGGCCCGGGAATCAAAAAGAATGGGTCGCCTCACCTTCTCCTGCCAGTAATCGTAATGGGCAAAGCGTCGCAGACTGGCTTCAATCCCCCCGATAATCAGGGGAATCTCGCCGAAGTTCTCACGGATCTTGCCACAATACACAATCGTGGCCCGGTCCGGCCGCAGGCCGGCTTTACCGCCAGGGGCATAGACATCCTCCCGGCGGCGCTTTTTGTTGACGGTGAAATGATTGACCATCGAATCAAGATTGCCGGCGGTGACCAGAAAACCCAGCCGGGGGGCGCCCAACTGCTTAAAGTCGGCGTTTTCCTGCCACTTGGGTTGGGCAATAATCCCCACTGAAAAGCCCCGGGACTCGAGCACCCGGCCGATGATCGCCGCCCCAAAGGAGGGATGATCGACATAGGCATCTCCGGTCACCAGTATAAAATCGCATTGGGCAATACCCTGGGCCTGCATTTCTTTTTTGGACATCGGCAGAAAACCCTTATTTTTTTGGGGTTGGGTGTCGATTCGGGCTTTTTGTCCGGAATCGTTGCTTGACTTATTCATTCATACCCTTTCATAATAATTTTTCACATTTTTTATATTAAACCGCTAAAAAGATATCTATTTGGCAAAACGTTCATGCGCTTCACTGTCTGTTTCACACAAACACTTGTTACACTGTACTGCATACAGGCTATCGCCTGTTCGCCTACACGTTACACACGGGTGTTGTGGAAACAGCCATCAAAGCAATCATTGTTTATCTTTTCCTAAAAAAGTTTAAAATAAACCGGGAAGTTAATCAGGATGATGGCAAATACCACCATAAAAAAGGTCTGATTAAGTTCGATGGTCATCCCGATGGTGTCGCCGGTCATCCCGCCGATTTTGTGCTGCAGATTTTTCATCAACAATAGCGCTGGCAATAGACCGATCACCGCCGTCAGCAGTCCGGGTAGACCCAGAATCAACGTGGCATAACCCAGTAGTAAGACCAGATAAATGATAAAATGGTGGAGCTGGGTCATTTCGACAAAGCGTTTGCCCAAACCGCCACCGCCAGGGGCATAGGTCGAAAAGCAGGTCGACATGATCGCCATCGTTCGACCAAACACCGGCATCACCAGCAGGGCACTGCTGTATTCCGGCAGAATCATCGTATAAGCCATCCAATTGGTTAAAATAATCAGGATCAGTCCAATGGCGCCAAAGGCGCCAAGGCGGCTGTCTTTCATGATTTCCATCATCTTTTCCCGATCCCGGGCTGAGAACAGGGCGTCGGTGGTATCGGCAAAGCCATCCAGATGAAGACCGCCGGTAAGCCAGATGTAGGCAATCACCATCAGCAGCGCCTGCAGCTGAACAAAGTGGATCAGTGAAAACAGCTGGGCCACCCCGTACAGGATCACCCCGATAAAAACTCCCACCAGAGGGATCAATATCATTGATTCATAGAACTCCTCGGCACTGACGTCTTCCAGTTTGATCGGGATACGGGTAAAAAAAGATATCGCTATCAGTAATTTTCGCATGTTGTTCTCCAAATATACAATCTATTTAGGTAATTGCGATACTGCCGTGAGCTTTGCGCCCAGTTTCCCACGAAACAATTTGTTCACTGTACGGCGAACAGTTCTAAGAACTGTTCGCCTACACGTTACAAAATTGTTTGTGGAAACTGCACACAAAGCAACCATTGTTCGGCGCTTTTTCATTTCGCAATTACCTATACTATCATTATTCATGGCCTTTTCGCAGCTCAAATCATCAAATACTACGCTCACGACAGTTTTGCCCGAAAAAAGAAAAGCATGAATTTGCATTCATACTTTATCCGGCCATGGTTTCTGAATTTTCGTTTTTAAAAGATTTTCATTATCTTAAACTTCATCCACAAAATCAAAACGATTTTCAATCATTTGTTTCAATTGTTCAATGGCCCGCTTCTCGTCATCGCCATTCGCTTCGATTTGTATCTCGTCACCTTTTTGAACAGCTAAAATCATCACACCCATAATGCTTTTGGCATTAACCCGGGTTGTTTCTTTTTTGATATAGATTTCGCTTTTAAACTCATTGGCTTTTTGGACAAAAAGAGAGGCTGGTTTTGCATGGAGTCCGGCCTTGTTATTAACGATTACTTTATCAACTATCACAATAATCCACCCCTTTACTATAAAATTCCCCTATGCTACTATTATAACCTTAGACTGCGATTTTAGCAAGTAAACGACTTTTATTTCTTTTTAACTTGTAAAATCTTTTTTTAAGTTTTATAATGTATGATATGTCAAATGAGATTAACACTTTGCGGAGGTGAAAAAAATGAAAGTTACTAAAGATATGGGCATCCTTGATGCTGTTAACGCATATCCGGATTCTGTCAACGTCTTCCAGGCTTATGGCATGCATTGCTTTGGTTGTATGGCAGCACGTTTTGAAAGCATCGAAGAAGGGGCATTGGCCCACGGCATTGATGTCGATGCCTTGATTAAATCAATTAATGACGCCATTGACGCTGTTGATTTAACAAAATAGTTTAAGGTTGTCGCTAAACTACCGTACCGACCAATTGTTAATCTGTTGTCCGCTCCGATGCGTAGGGTCTGACCCCTAGGTCACAACATGATGTAACAATTGTCGGTACTGATTTATCTTTTTTGATAGTCTGAGCAACGCATTTTAATCAATGCGTTGCTTTTTTTATTTTTTTGTCAATACCCCTTGAAATCACCAGGAATAATTGTTACAATGGTCAGAATCGAATATTACGATAGAGGTGCGGACTTTAAGATTAACGGCGGTGACCATGGCTAATGGGATGAAGCGTTGTGAAAGGAAAGCTCGCCGAAGGACAATGTTTTGCCAGCATTTTTCCTGGGCTTACTGTTAAGAGCAGTGAGACTGTCATCATTTTTATGATGGAGTGCTATCTAAAACCCAATGAGATCTCTTTTTTGAGTGTTTCTTTGTTTTTTAGCCGGTACCCGTTACCGGCTTTTTTTAATTTCAAATGGACGATTGCGAAACTGCTATACTGCTGCGAGCTTCGCTGCCGGTTTCCCACAAACACGTGTGTTGTGGAAACCAACATCAAAGCAATGAATGTTCGCTGATGTAAATTTTGCAATTAACTATAAATTCAATTTTTGGAGGACTTATGAAATCTTATAATGTTGCAGTTGTTGGTGCCACCGGCATGGTGGGACAGAAAATGCTTCAGGTACTGGCGGAACTTAAATTCCCGGTCAAGAACCTGTATCCGATGGCGTCCAAACGCTCAGCCGGTAAAGAAATAAGCTTTAATGGAAAAAACTACGTGGTGCAGGAGCTTTGTGATGAAGCTTTTGACCAGGATATTGATATTGCCCTGTTCTCCGCCGGTGGCGACACCAGCGAGCGCTTTTCGCCGGTGGCAGCTGCCAAGGGTGTCATTGTCATTGACAACAGCAGCGCTTTCCGGATGGACCCCACCGTACCCCTGGTGGTGCCGGAAGTCAATCCCGAAGATCTGGACTGGCATAAAAATATCATTGCCAATCCCAACTGCTCCACCATTCAGGCGGTAGTGGCCTTAAAACCGCTCTATGATGCCTTTGGCATCGACCGGATTGTCTATTCTACCTACCAGGCGGTATCCGGCTCCGGAGTCAAGGGCTATTCCGATCTGGAAGGAGGGATCAAGGGCGAAGCCAATGCCTTCTACCCCCACCCGATTGCCTATAACGTGCTGCCCCACATCGATTCTTTCCTCGACAACGGCTACACCAAGGAAGAAATGAAGATGATCAATGAAACCCGGAAAATCCTCCATGACGACAGCCTGCGGATCACCGCCACCACCGTCCGGGTGCCGGTTTTCTACAGCCACAGCGAGAGCGTCAACGTTGAGCTCAAAAAACCCTTTGAGCTGGACGCCGTCCGCAAGCTTTACAGCGACGCCCCGGGGGTTGTCCTCCAGGATGACCCGGCCAACAACGTCTACCCGCTGGCCCGCAACGCCGAAAACACCGATGAAGTCTATGTCGGCCGACTGCGTCGCGATGAAAGCGTCGCCAACGGCCTGAACCTCTGGGTCGTCGCCGACAACATCCGCAAAGGCGCCGCCTCCAACGCTGTCCAGATCGCCTTCGAACTGGCTAAACGGGGCCTGATCTAGGCTCATTAATTTAGTGCCGTTGGCTTTGCTACCGCTATACAGCAAACAGTTTCTACACTAGGGCGAACAACACTTTTTTGTACTGTTCGCCTACACGTTACGAAACTGTTTCTGAATACCGGCACCAAAGCAATCAAGGTTATGCTCGTTAACGAACATAGATTAGAACACTAACCCAGTACCGACAATTGTTACATCATGTTGTGACCTAGGGGTCAGACCCTACGCATCGGAGCGGACACGGCAAAGCCTGTCCGATTCTTCGCGAAGGCAACGAGCCAATCATAAGCTTGCTTATAGTTGGCGACTGCCCGCGACCAATGCGAAAAGAGCGCAGCGAATTTCGCATGGCGCAGCGAACAACAGATTAACAATTGGTCGGTACGGTATTATACACAAAAACCACAATCAAAGGAGATTGAAATGAGTATTTTTACAGGAAGCTGTGTCGCCCTGGTGACCCCGTTTAAAGATGGAAAAGTGGATTTTGAACGCTTTCACAAACTGATTGACTGGCAGATCGAAAACAAAACCGATGCCATTCTGATTGCCGGCACCACCGGTGAAACCTCAACCCTGACTGATGATGAGCATCTCGAGCTGCTCCGGGATGCCGGTAAATACATCAACGGCCGGGTGCCCTTTGTGGCCGGAACAGGCAGTAATGACACTGCCTATTCGATCATGCTATCCCAGGAAGCCGAAAAAGCTGGTGCTGATGCCTGCCTGATTATCAACCCCTATTACAATAAATCGACCCAACGGGGCATCATCGCCCATATCACCGCCATTGCCAACGCCATCACGATTCCGGTGATTATTTACAATGTCCCCAGCCGCACCGGTATGAACATCTCAGTGGCAACCATTAAAGAGCTGAGCAAGATCCCCAATGTGGCGGCGGTTAAAGAAGCCAGCGGCGACATCAGCCAGGTCACCGAAATTGCCCGGGTCTGTGGCAATGACATTGACATTTACAGCGGTAATGACGACCATGTTCTCCCAATTATGGCGGTTGGCGGCAAGGGTGTGATCTCGGTCTCGGCCAATATTATTCCTGAAGACATGCACGAGCTGGTGGCCAGCTTTATGGCTGGGAATATCGAACGGGCCCGGGAACTGCAGTTTAAAACCAATCTGGTTAATCTGGCGATGTTCTATGAAACCAACCCAATTCCGGTTAAAACGGCCATGGGCCTGATGGGTCTGGATTCCGGCGAAATGCGGCTGCCGCTGATTGAGATGGAAGAAGCCAACAAAGATAAACTGATTGCCGATTTAAAAACCTACGGTTTACTATAGGAGGTCGCCATGATCAATATTTTACTCAGTGGCGTCTCCGGCGCCATGGGTGCCACCCTGCAGCAGATCATTGCCGCCAACCCCGATACCCAGGTGGTGGCGGGATTTGATCAGCAGGCGATTACCACCCTGCCCTTTCCGGTCTACAATGATCTGACAAAGTGCACCGAATCCGTCGATGTTATCATCGATTTTTCCCACTTTGCGGCCTTCCCGGCGATTTTCGGCTTTGCCCGAAGCCACAAAATCCCCATCGTTATCGCCACCACCGGCCTGTCTGAGGCCGATCTGGCGGCCATCGATGAAGGGGCCAAAGAATTCCCGGTTTTTAAAACCGCCAACTTATCCCTGGGGATCAATCTGATTGCCAAGATGCTGACCGAGATGGTTGCCAAACTGGAAAGTGGTTTTGACATTGAAATCATCGAAAAACACCACAATAAAAAGCTGGACGCCCCCAGCGGCACCGCTCTGCTGTTGGCCGACGCCATCAACGACGGACTGGCCACCAAAAAAGACTACACCTACGGCCGTTACGGCCGGGACGCCAAACGCACCGAAAACGAACTGGGCATCCACGCCATCCGCGGCGGTACCATCCCCGGTGAACACTCGGTGATCTTTGCCGGCAACGACGAAATCATCGAAGTCAACCACATCGCCCTGTCCAAAAAAGTCTTCGCCGAAGGCGCCGTCAAAGCCGCCCAATTCCTGGTCGGCCAGGCCCCCGGCCGCTACGACATGGCCATGGTCGTCAACGACTAACGCCCCCCACACCACAACAGAAAGGATCAACTAACAGTCGATTAATCATAACTGCTACTGATTTAGAGGTTAATCTCATGAATATCGTTGTTCAGAAATACGGTGGAACCTCGGTAGGTTCCACCGAACGGATTCAAAATGTTGCCAAACGCATCATTGCCAAGAAACAAAGCGGCCATCAGATTGTCGTGGTGGTTTCCGCCATGGGCAAAACCACCGATGATCTGGTCAAGCTGGCCTATGATATCAACCCCACCCCACCCAAACGGGAGCTGGACCGGCTTTTGTCCACCGGCGAGCAGATTTCTATTTCGCTGCTGTCGATGGCCCTCCAGGCCATGGGACATGACGCCATTTCTTTCACCGGCCCTCAGGTCGGTATCCGCACCAGCGGCCGCCATACCAAGTCCCGGATTGAAGGGATTGATACCACCAAGATTTTAGAGTCATTAAACGAAGATAAAATTGTCATCATAGCCGGTTTTCAGGGCGTCAATGAAAATGATGATGTCACTACCCTTGGCCGGGGTGGCTCGGACACCAGTGCCGTGGCGCTGGCCTGTGTGCTGGAGGCCCCCTGTGAAATCTATACCGATGTCGAAGGTATCTATGGGGTCGATCCCCGGCTTTATCCCCAGGCCAAAAAGCTGGACACTGTATCTTACGAAGAAATGCTGGAAATGGCCAGCCTCGGCGCCGGGGTCATGCATCCCCGGGCAATTGAGTTGGGCAGCAAGTACGATACCCCCATCTGGGTCGCCTCCAGCGAATTTGAAATTCCCGGCACCATCATTACAAAAGGAGAAAACAACATGGAAGGACAATCCATCACCGGCGTGGCCATTGACAATGACGAAATTATGATCACCATCCGTGACGTTCCCTTTGACCGGAACATCACCTCCCAGTTTTTCAGTCAGTTTGCCACCAAAAGTATTAACATCGATATGATCAGCCAGAGCGCTCCCATCGATGATCTGATTAATATTTCATTTACCGCCCCGGCCTCGGATCTGGAGGATGCCAAGAAAGTCCTCAACGCTTTTCAGGAAAAGCATCCCGGCATCGGCGTGATCATCAACGAGCAGGTTTCCAAGCTGTCGGTGGTCGGCATCGGAATGCGGAGCCAGTCTGGCGTCGCCGCCAAATTTTTTGCGTTGCTGGCCGACAACAACATCCAGATGCTGATGATAACCACCTCGGAAATCCGGATCAGCTGTATTATTCCCTCCAAAGACAAGGATTTAGCGGTGACGGCCACTGCGGTCGCCTTCGACTTATAGAATTTATCAGATCACAAACAAAAATAAGCCAGTATTTCCGACCCTCAGGTTGGGAATACTGGCTTTTATTTTTGTTTAAGAATTCATTGTTGTTTGGGATGGCGGGGATTTTTTGAGACGATATCAATGGCCCGGGTCAGCTCACTGGTCAGATCTGCCTTATGCTGGGTGGTCATTTCATCGATTTTAGAAAACAACAGCCCTTCATGGGTCACAAAATAAGCCGGTTTCAGCTTGTTCAGGGCAATCGCTTTAATATCTTCAACACAAAGCTCGCAGCGGCAAATTTCCGGATACTGTTTGAGCATATGTGGTAAAAATGAATCAACCGCATCCTCCATGTAATTTTTTAACATCTTTTCCCTCCAAAGTTTGTCGATTTAGTAATTGATTTTATCGATTCAGATAAACACTTTCCTGACATTAGTATACTATTAAAACAACGCCATTTCAACCGTTTTCAGTTCAATATTCGATATTTATTTTAAACATGAATTAATTTTAATTTATTCTCATCCTGGTTGCTCCACCAGCACCCTGCTTACAAAAACCCCGGCGATGGTCGGGTCAAACTGAGTGCCGGCGCCGTGAACGATGGCGTGGAGTGCCTGACTGGGAGAAAGGGCTGGACGATAGGGACGGTCACTGAGCATCGCATCATAGGCTTCGGCAATGGCAATGATCCGGGCCAACCGGGGAATTTTTTTGCCGGTCAGGCCTTTGGGGTAACCACTGCCATCCCACCATTCGTGATGACTAAGAATCGCCAGGGCGATTTCGGTCATATCGGCGGAAATGTTGGTAATATGGTAGCCGATTTCGGGATGGCGTCTGATGGCCACCCATTCATCGGCGGTCAGCTCGCCTTTTTTATCCAGCAGTGTCGCTGTCAGCGTAACCTTGCCGATGTCATGGAGCCGTGCCGCCCATTCTAGAGCCGTCATTTCCTTTTCGTTGAGCTGCATGGCTTCGGCGATCAGCCGGGCATAGCGGCGGACATTGTCGCAATGGGTCTGCTCGGCTCGGCTTTTGTGATAGAGCGATGTCATAATTAGGCCGATGGTATCGTCCCGAACCTGGGGTTTCATCTGCAGTTTGTGCTTGTACATATAGTTTTCGGCATTCTTAAACACCTCCAGCACATCTTCCGAGAGATTTTTTTTGGTGTCCCAGCCAAAGGCCATCGAGAGCATTCCCTGGTCAACCGGGGCCAGGGCCGCAGCCTGGTTCATCCGCTCGACGATTTTGGCAGTGGTTTCCTCGTCGGTGTTGGGCAGCAACAGTACAAATTCATCACCGCCCCAGCGAGCCGCCACATCGTTGGGGCGACAGAATTTCTTGAGGATTTTACCGGCAGCATAGATCACCTGGTCTCCGGTCAGGTGGCCAAAGGCATCATTGATCATTTTCAAACTATTGATGTCGCCCATAATAATCGACAAGGGGAAATGGCGGCGGCCATCGATGCGCTTGAGTTCTTCTTCAAAATAACGGCGATTATAAAGCCCCGTCAGGTGATCGTGGTAGCTGAGGTATTCAATCCGCTGGCTTTGCGCCATTCGCTCAGAAATATCCCGGAAGATCAGAACCACCCCGGTGGTGGCCCCGTCACCGTCCTTCACCGGGGTGGCACTGACCTCAATATGAAAGCAGCGGCCCTGGCGATCCGTGATCATGGCATGGTGGGATGAGGCTGTACTGTGATCCGTTTTTAGCACCTCATCTACCGGATTGGAAACCTGATATTCGGAATTTTCATGAGACAGCTGAAAAACCAGCTCAAAGCTTTTACCCCGGGCCTCACCACTTGACCAGCCAGTGAGCTCTTCGGCCACCCGATTGAGCAGGGTTACCCGCTGTTCCAGATCGACCACGATAATACCATCGCCGACGCTTTTCATCACCTGATCAAGATTTTTATGGCTGTTCTCCAGCTGACTGACGAGAAAATAGATCCCTGAGGCCACAAACAACAGGATACTGGCCCGGAGAATCGGCGCCATCAAAAAGGCCCCGGTACTGAGATAGTCCATAACGATATGGAATAGCCCCAGAAAAATCGCCACCTGAATGACGTAGCGCTTGTACCAGAGGCCGACCATCACAATCACCACATAAAACAGATGAGTATAAACCACATCGATGCCCTTAAAGTAATTAAAATATACCGCCACAAAAATCGTTCCCAGGAGGCAGAGGCCGACGATGGTAATCCGGATCTGATGATTGGCGGTTGATAGCTGAGATCTTTCCATAAATTAACCCTCATTTCTTTGCTTTGGTTGTCTGTGACAATCACGGGACGGTTGCAGTTGACTGTAATTAATCGGGATTTTGCCGAGCTGCAACGGGGACGTGGTGCATTCTTGTTGTTTTGTCCCATATGGTTCGCTTTTTTTTGATACTTTAAATAAACTTTTTTCTATTTTACCATAACACCCCACCCGCTGAACAGACTTTTAATTAACAACCGTGTCCCTCACCGCCGAGTCTTTCAATAGTGATCAGGACGCTCAATCCAAAAAATAGTCTCACCAAACAAATGTTATGGTATAATAACAATAGAAAACTTACGATCTCAGCAAAGCACCATCATTTTTGCTGGTGCTCATAAAATTTTGCATCCAGGAAGGAATAATTGCCCCATGAATGATCTTAATGACAAACAAACCCCGTACAACGCAAACGTTTCCGCCACCAGCGATGAGAGTCTTCGCTATTTCACTGGTATTTTTAGCGGACTGGAAATTGATTCCAATCTGATTTATGATTATCCCAATCACAGCAACCATACTGCCATCCCTGATGCCTGGATTGGCAGCGATTTTTCCCGGAGTTTTGCTCCGGAGACCATTAATGCACTGCTGACTACCGCCGGGATCACCGCCCCGGTGCTTTTTTTAGCCGCCTTTACCTACACCCTGGCCAAGTTTACCGGTCAAGACGAAAGTGTCTGCTGTCTGCAGCCCTGTGACAACGCCGATGGCATTTTGCCGCTGTATCTTAAAATCAATGAAGACGAGTCGATTGTCGACTACCTTAAGGCTGTTTCTTGTAGCTATACAACCACCACCCGCCACTGCGGCTGCGCCTTTTCGCAGTTATCCCGGGAGCTTAATCTCACCGCTGACCTGCGTTTTGTCTTTAATGAAAACCCAGAACAGCCGGTGGATCTCGGCCACGCCCATCTGGCGGCGGTGGTCAGCCCCAAAGGCCATAGCTTTGCGCTACGCCTGCATTACCGCAGCGATTTATATAAGGAAGAAACCATTCTCAGCTTTGCCGATCTGTTTGAACGCACCATCGGCGGCTTACTGACAGCTCCAAAACTCTTGGCCATTACCCTGATTTCGGAGGCTGACCGGCTCCGCTGTGAAACTTTTAACCACACCACCGTTCCCTACGATACCAGCCTGACGATGGTCTCGATGCTCAGAAACCAGGCCCACAGAACCCCGGACAACATCGCCCTGGTCTATCAGGAAATTCGGCTGACCTATGCCGAACTGGACGCTGTCACTGACCGGCTGGCCAAACACATCAAAAGCTTTGACATCGGTCGGGAGGATATTGTCCCGATTCTGCTGCCCAAAAGCGAGCTGATGACGATTGCCTCCATTGGGGTCCTTAAAGCCGGGGCCGCCTATCAGCCCCTGGACCCGTCCTACCCCAGCGACCGGCTGAGCTTTATGATTGGCGACACCAGCGCCCGACTACTGATTGCCGATGAAGCGCTGCTGGGGCTAATCCCAAATTACAGCGGTCAGGTGATCTTGACCAAAGACATCACGGCTCTGCCGGACAGCACTGTGGTGCTGAGTGACCCTGAGCCCGAGGATCTGATGATTATGCTCTACACCTCCGGCTCCACCGGGGTACCCAAGGGCGTGATGCTGGAGCACCGCAACCTGGTTTGTTTCTGTCACTGGTACAACCGCTACTATGATCTGGACGAAAATGCCCAGGTGGCCGCCTATGCCAGCTTTGGCTTTGACGCCAATATGATGGATACCTATCCGGTCTTAACCGTTGGCGGCACCCTGCATATTATTGCCGATGAAATCCGCCTTGATCTGCTGCGGCTAAACGATTATTTCGAAGCCCATGGCATCAGCCACATCTTTATGACCACCCAGGTGGGCCGCCAGTTTGCCGATACCATTACTAATCATTCGCTTAAGCATCTGTCAACTGGGGGTGAAAAGCTGGCCACCATCCACCCGCCCCACTATCATTTCCACAACCTCTATGGCCCCACCGAAACCGCCGTCATTGCCACCAGTTTTCTGGTTGATGGCGACTATGACAACATCCCGATTGGCAAGGCCCTGGATAACGTCAAAACCTACGTGGTTGACCGCTATAAACGCCAGCTGCCCATTGGCGTCCCCGGGGAGCTTTGTATTGCCGGGATGCATGTCGGCCGGGGCTACTTGAACCGCCCCGAGGCCACTGCCGCCGCCTTTGGCACCAACCCCTTTTGCGATGTCGCCCCTGATGACCGGATCTATTATACCGGTGACATTGTCCGCTATCTGAGTGATGGCAACATCGAGTTTGTCGGCCGCCGGGATGCCCAGATCAAGATCCGCGGTTTCCGGGTCGAACTGACCGAAATCGAAGCGGTGATCCGCCAGTTCCCCGGGATCACCGATACCACCGTGGTGGCCTATGATGACCCCAGCGGGGTCAAGTATATTGTGGCCTATGTGGTGTCTGATACCCCGGTTGACGTTGCTGCCCTGAACGCCTTTATCGAAGCCGAAAAGCCGCCCTATATGGTGCCGGCGGTAACGATGCAACTCGAGGCCATTCCGCTCAACCAGAACCTGAAGGTCAACAAAAAAGCCCTGCCTCAGCCGGTCAAGCAGCAGACGGATTTAACCCCGCCGCAAAACCCCACCCAGCGGCAGATCTATAACTGCGTGGCCAGGATTCTCGGCCATGAGCAGTTCGGTATCAATACCGATCTCCAGGAAGCCGGGCTGACCTCGATCGGCACCGTGACCCTGAACGTGCGGTTGTCCCAGGCCTTTGGGGTAGTGGTCAAGAGCCGGGATCTAAAGGCTCACAATACCGTCGCCCAGCTGGAAGCCTTCCTGACCAGTGCCGCAGCCGCCGCCCCGGAATCCGCAGCCACCAAACGGGAGGCCTACCCGCTGACCCAAACCCAGATGGGATTATTTGTCGAATCGATGGCCAAACCCGAGGAACTGCTGTATCATATCCCCTTCCTCTTTAAACTTCATCCTGATGTCAACCTGCCCCGGCTTAAAAATGCCATTGAAGCGACCATCGAGGCCCATGCCTACATCAAGACCCGTTTCTTCATGGATACCGACGGCGAAATCATGCAACGGCGCCGGGACGAGGCCCCCTTTACCCTGCGGATTCGGGATTATCTGGATCATGACAAGCTGGTCACCCCCTTTAAACTGATTGATGGCCGGCTCTTTAATGCCTCATTGTTTCAGACCAAGGACGGCAACTATTTCTTTATCGATATCCATCACAGCATCTGTGACGGCACCTCGCTGGTGATTTTGCTTGAGGACATTAACCGGGCCTATGGCGGGGCTGCCCTGGAACCGGAAAGCTACAGCTCTTTTGACGCCGCCCGGGACGAACAGCAAAGCCGGGCCGGGGCCGATTACACCCAGGCCGAGGCTTATTTTACCGACCTGTTTTCGGGCTGCGATACCAATTTTCTGCCCGGTCCGGATAAAAATGAAACCGCCAAGACCCTGGGCATCGTCAGTCTGATCCCCGAACAGCTGGAGGTAGCCGCCGTAGCCAGCTATTGCGAAGCCCGGAAGCTCAGTCCCAACGCCTTTTTTGTCGGTTTGTTCGGGTATCTGCTGGGCCGCTACAACCACACCGACCACAGCGTCTTTACCACCATCTACAACGGCCGCAGTGATTCCCGGACCGACCGCACCATCGGGATGTTTGTTAAAACCCTGCCGGTAACCTGCCAGCTGGGCGTTTCTGCCAGCGAGCTGTTCACCGCCACCAAAAACCAGCTGATCGACAGCATGGATCACGATATTTATTCCTTTGCTGAAATCAGCCGGGCCTTTGGCATCAGCGCCGACATCATGTTTGTCTATCAGGGTGATAATTTTGAGTTTGACAGCCTGGCCGGCCGGCCCACAGAAGCCCTGGAAGTCATGAGCGAAGGGGTTGTCGCCGCGATTTCGGTGGAGGTCTCGATCCGCCAGGGCCGCTATCATTTCCGGGCCACCTTCGAGAGCAATCTTTATGAGAACAGCTCAATGACCGCCCTGCTGGACAATCTCGCTCTGGCTGCCGAACAGGCGCTGGGTACCGACGACCTCGCGCAGATTAAGCTGCTCTTTGATGAAGACCGGGAAATGGTCGACGATCCCCGTTACTATGGCCATACCTTTGTCGATCTGTTTGTTGCCGCAGCAGCCCAATACCCGGATCGCCCGGCGGTTTTGGACCGCAAGGGCAGCCTCAGCTATGCCCAGCTCGATGCTGCCTCGGATGCCCTGGCGGTGCAGCTGCTGACCGCCGGGGTCAAGAAAGAAGACTTTGTCGGCGTCCTGTCCGGCCGGACCCGGGAATTCATCATCGGCGTCATTGCCGCCATGAAGGCCGGTGCCGCCTATGTGCCGCTGGACCCCGAATACCCGGAAGACCGGCTGCGCTATATGCTTAGCGACTCGGCTGCCGATATTCTCCTCTATGTCGACGAGTACCAGGCCCTGACCCGCTTTTTCCCCAACCAGACCATCAATCTGGACGCCGTCACCGCCAATGGCTACCCCCAGCCCGATAAAAGCTGGCTGGCCAGCAAACCCCAGGGCGAAGATCTGGCCTACATGATTTACACCTCCGGCTCCACCGGCAAACCCAAGGGGGTGATGATCAGCCATGCTAACCTCAGTAATCTGATTATGAACGAAACCATTAATCAGCAGGTCACCGCGCAGACCCGCTGCGCCCAGTATTCCAGCTTCTGCTTTGACGCCTCGGTGGTGGGGATCTTCCCCTATCTGGCCAATGGCGCCCTGATCTATCTGTTTGCCGAAGCCGACCGCAAGGATGCCGTCAAGGTCTGTCAGATCTTAAAAGACGAAGCCATTAACGTCGCCGTCTTCCCGACCCAGATGGGCGAAATCATCATCGACAACATGACCGGTGACTCCCGCCTGACCCATATCGTCGTCGGCGGCGAAAAGCTGAAGCATTATTATGACCGCCCCTATACCGTGGTCAACGCCTACGGCCCCACCGAAAGCACGGTGGAAACGACGATTTTTAACGTCGATCAGGAATACCACAACATCCCGATTGGCAAATCGCTGCTCAATGTCCGCTCCTATGTGGTTGATGACCACCTGCACCCAGTACCGATCGGGATGCCCGGGGAGCTCTGCCATGCCGGCCGCCAGATTGCCCGGGGCTACCACAACCTGCCCGAAAAAACCGCCGCTGCCTTCGTTCCCAACCCCTTTGCCAGCGGCCCTGATGATGGGGTGCTGTACCGCACCGGGGATATGGTCCGCCGCCGCGGTGACGGCCTGATTGAGTACATCGGCCGGATCGATTCCCAGGTCAAGATCCGCGGTTATCGGATAGAGCTCTCCGAAATTGAAGGGGCGATGCTGGCCCACCCGGGTGTCAAGGAAACCGCCGTGACGGTGCTGGAGCAAGGCGGTAACCAGTATATTATCGGCTACTACACCCGGCCCGAAGGGGCCATTGACCCCAAGGTCTGGCACCATCTGCTTTTATCCCAGTTGCCCGAATACATGATTCCGACCTTCTATGTGGCACTGGACACAATGCCCCTGACCCCCGGCGGCAAGGTCGATAAAAAAGCCCTGCCCCAGCCCGATACCGGCATCAAAACCGCCGCCTATCTGGCCCCAGAAACCGCCCTGGAAAAACAACTGACGGAGATTTTTGAGTCAACGCTGGGCCTCGACACCGTCTCGGTGCTGGACGATTTCTTTGCCATCGGCGGCACCTCGATTTCTGCCACGAAGGTGGCGATGAAGTGCCTGAGCCAGCAGATTCCGCTGGCCTATGCCGATCTGTTTGAGTACAAAACGGTTCAGCGGCTGGCGGCCTTTGTTGAAAAACACGTCGCTGAAACCATTGACCCGGCCGACGTCATCAAAAACTTTGACTACCACAAACTGACCCCGGTGCTGGCTAAAAACGATATGACCAATCTGGCCAGCCTGACCACCAACCCCCTGGGTGATATTATCCTAACCGGCGCCACCGGCTTTTTGGGAACCCATATTCTCAAGGAGTTCCTCGATCATTATGAGGGCAAGGTCACCTGCTTTATCCGCAAGGGCAAGGCCCGCTCGCTGGAGCAGCGGATCAAAACGATGCTGGTCTACTATTTTGACCGCGATTACGATGAGCTCTTCGGCAGTCGGATTTTCTGTGTCGAAGGCGATATCACCAATCCCGCGAGCTTGACGGCGCTGGAAACGGTGGCCGCCGGCACGGTGATTAATTGCGCCGCCTGCGTCAAGCATTTTGTCGCCGACGATACCCTCGAAAAAATCAATGTCCGGGGGGTTGAAAACCTGATTGCGCTGTGTCTCAAAACCGGCCAGCAGCTGATTCAGGTCTCCACCGTCAGCATCGCCGGGGAAGGCATCAACGGCGCCCCACCTCCGGACAAACGAATCCGTGAAAACGAGCTGTACTTTGATCAGAGTCTCGAAAACGCCTATGTCCATTCCAAGTTTCTGGCCGAACGGGCCGTACTGGTTGCTGTCGCCGATCAGGGCTTAACCGCCAAGATCATGCGGGTCGGTAATCTGATGAGCCGCAACAGCGACGGCGAATTCCAGATCAACTTCCTCCACAATGGCTTTATGCGGGGCCTCAAAGGCTATAAGATTCTCGGCCAGTTCCCCGTCAGTGCCCTGAGTCAGGCGGTCGAGTTTTCGCCGATTGATACCACCGCCCACGCCATTTTGAAGCTGTCCCAGACCAACCGGGAGTTGACGGTGTTCCACCCTTACAACAACCATACTGTCTATATGGCCGACGTGCTGGCCGAAATGAACGCCTACGGCTTTGGGATTGAGGTCGTCAGTGACGCCGCCTTTGATACCGCCCTGCGTGCCGGCATGGCCGACGCCGAGGTGGCCCCGGCGATTTCCGGGCTGATTGTCTACCTGACCAGCGACACCACCAATCATATCTACCCGATTGATCCCGAAAACCGCTTCACCACCGAGGTGCTGTACCGGATCGGGCACAGCTGGCCGATTACCAATGAAACCTATATGCACAAATCCATCCAGGCCCTGGATGGACTGGGATTCTTTGATATTGACGAGAATTAAGGGCGACAAAGAACAGGCCGCGGCGATGTGCCGCGGCCTGTTCTTGCCGGTAGGGGGTTATTTTATGTTGCTGTCTGAAGCCGATTAACCGAGCCTAGTCCCCCAGCACAAACAGCACTGCGGCCACCACCACGTGTCCCCCGGTTCACCTAGAGCAGTCGCTTGACACTTTGTTCAAGCCGTTCCAGGGAAATCGGTTTTTTGATAAAGTCATCATAGCCCAGTTCGTGGAGCAGCTGGGCATTGTCACCTAAGTTTTTAACACTGATCAGAATCACCTTGACCTGCTTTTCCTGCTCCATACTTCGGATCTCCTGGAGTACCAGCGCCCCATTTATATCCGGCAGAATGATATCCAGAATCAATAGGTGCGGTTTAAAATCCGGAAAAATAGCCAGCGCCTCTTTGCCGGTCGCCACCACCTGGGTCTCTAACCCTAAGCGGCTGAGTCGGCTTTTGATTAAGCGGCTGACGGTTGACGAGTCATCGCAGATCAGAATGCGGTTTTTTTCGGTACCGGTATCCATCGCATCATGTAAGAAACTGGTACAGGCCCGACCCCGTTCTTTGGCCCGGTATAACTGACGGTCAGCTTCTTCCAGGACCGCTTCGAGGGTTTTATCGCCGCCATTAAACTCGCTGATGCCGGCACTAAAGGTGATATAAATCTGGTGGGTAGAGTCCGGCGGATTAAAAGCTTTCCGTTGAAATTTCTGGCGGATGCGTTCAACCACCTTAAACGCCTCAAGCGCATCGGTTTCCGGTAACAGCAATAAGAACTCGTCGCCACCAAATCGCGAAATTTGATCGGATGGCCGGAAGCTCGACTTAAATTCCGACACGAAACTTTTTAGTACCGCATCGCCAAAGAGATGGCCATAGCTGTCATTGATCTCTTTGAAATGGTCGATGTCGATAAAGACCACTGAAAAAACCCGGCCGTCACGCTGAAACTTGGCTTTTTCCTGGGCAAATCGGTCCGCAAAAAAACTGCGGGTATAGGCTGAAGTCAGGGCATCCTTCCACAGGGCGGTTTGGTTTTTGTGCTCTTTTTTCAGCAATTTCTCGACATTGGCCACTAACACCTCGGCTTCAAAGGGTTTTCTCAGAAAATTATCAATCCCTTCCTTAAGCGCCAGAACGTGATCCTCCTTACTGGTGGAAGCCGTCAGAACGATGGTTGGAATCACGATTTTTTCCTGTTTTAATTCCCGATAAAACTCGATTCCGCTTTTGCCGGGCATGACCAGGTCAAGAATCAGAATATCGGCATCATAGGCTCTTAATATTTCCAGGGCCTGCTCGGCATCATTGGTGATCAGGACATCATAACCGCGATTCCGCAAAACGCTTTCGATAATGTTTAAGACCAGCATATCATCATCAAAGACCAATACCCGGCCTAAGGTCAGACGGCTGGTTTGATTGTTCCGGGCCGCCAGATTGACCACCTCCCGGGTCTGAATATCACAGACTAAATTCATGGCGTCGCTTCCCTGATAGGTTGCGACCGTCAGCAAATTTTCCAGGGCCAGGGTGACTTCACCAAAGCGTTTTGCCAGCTTGATCGCATAGGTGCTGTCGTTTAAAAGTTTGCGCTCGTTTTGTTTGATGAATTCTTCACTCTTCAGACAAAGATACCCCAATTCGCGAAAATTATTCTTGATTGCCAGGGCCTTTACTTCCGCAAAAAAAGCCGACATCAACCGCAGCCTGATGGTGTTCGGTTCAATACTGAAGACGACAAAATTTTGCAGGGCCTGATTAAGCTGATTCTCTATTTCGGATAACATGGCTAACATGCTTGGTTCACTTGTATTCATCATTTGCTCCGCATTCGTTATAATTTATAAAGCCTCAGCATCAGATCAATCTCGTCACAGACCAGTCTGGCGATAAAGCTATCGGTTCTCTTTTTAACCTCAATTTTAATGCCATCCCCGACCAGCGTGAAGGGAACGGATAAAAAGAACTGATAATTGCTGGCTTCCAAACGGGCCCGGGCCGATCCCCCCACCATATTGATCAACTCCGTAATGCCATCATTTAGCAGGTTATCATCCAAGGCGGCGGTTTCAATGCCGGTCATAAAGGAAACCAGGGGGGCCGCACTGGCTTTATTGGTTTCCAGGGTCAAAAGCATGGCGTTATCGCCCTGTAAAAACATGGCGCCAATAATTTCATGATCCGGGGCGGTTGCCTGGTCATGCTTAACCGCATTCAAAACAAAGCCGCTCATCTGCTCCACACTTTCCAGTAAAGCTGCGACAAAAACCTGTCCCGGAATTTCTTCGTATTGCCTGATCGCTTCTTTTGTATTCATCAGTTGACCTCCCCACCCAAACTGTCGATGATTTTTTTCATCAGTTCTTCAATCGAAAAGGGTTTGGTGATGTACTGGGACACCCCGGCTTTAACCGCTTCGATGACACTCTCCGGCATATTTTCCGTGGTCACCATGACCACCGGAATGTGTTTGAACTGGTCACTTTTTTTGATCGTTTTGAGAAATTCCAGGCCGTTCATCCCCGGCATGTTCCAATCCAGAAAGATCAATTCAATTGTATCCGGCCCCTGCAGCAGATTCAGTCCATCCTGGGCGGACTCCGCTTCCAGACATTCGTGACCAAGCACGGCCACCGCCGCCGCAATAATCCTGCGGACAACGGCCGAATCGTCAATCGTCAACATCTTCATTTGGTTGCCTCCTTCACTGTAAAATAAGTCCCATCACTGGTGATGTTCTTGTCAAAATAATCATCCATCGCATAATAAATCTCGGCCGCTCCGATTAGCAGCACGCCTTGCGGTTTTAACACCTGGGCGGTCTTTTTAAAGACCGCGTGGCGCAGCGCTTCGGTAAAATAAATCAGCACGTTGCGGCAGAAAACCAGATCATATTTTCCCAACAGCAGAAAGCTGTTCTGCAGGTTGAAGGGCTCAAAGCGAACCCGTTTGCGCTCAGCCTCATTGAACACCCAGGAGGTTCCCTCACGCTTAAAATAGGCCTCCCGGAGATCCGGTTTTAAACCCCGCATGATGGTAATCGGGTCGTAGTGTCCGCGTCTGGCAATCGTTAAAACATGATTCGAAATATCAGTCGCCACAAACTCGAAATCGTCGAGGGAAACCGTGGTAATGTGATGGTTCTTTAAATACTCACTAATCAGGATGACCAGCGAATAGATTTCCTGCCCGGTTGATGCGGCAGCACTCCAGACCCGGATTTTGTCCGGTCGGCCGGCTTCCACTTCGGCAATTTTTTGCGGCAACCAGGTTTTTTCAATAATCTGCCACGCCCCCGGATCGCGAAACCAATAGGTCTCATTGGTGGTAATGGCGTCGATGACCCGGGTTTCGATATTGGCGTCGGAATGGCTTTGCAGCAGCAAAAACAATTCTCCAAAGCTGTCACAATGGGCGTCAATCAGCAATTTTGCCAGTCGTGATTCGACCAGATAGGCCTTGCTCTCATCCAGAGCGATCCCGCATTTTTCAGCGATATAGCGCTGAAATAACTGATACTCCTGTTCTGATAAAGCAGCCATCGTCTGCCCCCTTTCTGACCAGCACTGCAAGGCTGGCGAATACTAAAATTTAAACTGCGAAACCGAATCGCTGAGCTGCAGTGACAGATCGACCAGCCGATTGGCGGCAATCGACGTCTTGGATGCGCCGACGGCGATTTTTTCCGAGGCTTGATTAATCTCCTGGATACTCTGGGAAATTTCGACAGCGCCTTTGACCGTTTCTTCGGTGGCGCGACCCAATTGGGTCATGCTGACCGACATTCTTTCGGTGTTCACTGCGGCATCATCGGCAGCCCGGGCCAGCTCGGCGGTGCTCTGGGCAATCTCGCCAACAGCCTGTCCGGATTCTTCAGCGCCCCGTTTGACTTCGCCGGCTTTCTGATCGATTTCCCGGATTTCCACGGTAATCGTATCGAGCCGCTGGGAAGCCCGAATCGCCGCTTCGGAAATCCCCTGGGTTGAGGTGCTTTGGGCGGTGACAGCCGTGGCAATTAAGGTTGTGATCGTCGTCACTTCGTCAACGACATCATTGATGCGGGCCACCGCCGAAACGGCCTGTTCCATATTTTCCTGCATCCCTTCGATCTGGTCGGCGATTTCATCGGTGGCTTCCGATGTCTGCTTGGCCAGTTCTTTGACCTCATTGGCCACCACGGCAAAACCCTTGCCGGCTTCGCCGGCTCCGGCCGCTTCAATGGCAGCATTCAGGGCTAACATGTTGGTCTGGTCGGCAATATCGTCAATGATCTTAATGATTTTATTGATTTTTTTAGATGACTGATTGAGATTGCGAATGATCTCGGCGGTGTTTTTGGCTTCACTGTCGGCCACCTGGGTAATGTGTAATGATTTTTCGCAGTTGCTATTAATCTCATTAACCGACAGGTTCACGGCTTTGACGGCCTCAACCACGGTATTGACTTCGGCATTGACATTTTCCGCCGAGGTTGACACCTCACGGATACTGGCAAAAATATGACCCATCAATAAAATGGTCTGATTGACGCTTAAGGCCGTTTCTTCCGAAGCAGCTGCCAGATTTCTGGTGGTGCTGCTGATTTCTTCGATGGCTGCGGCAATCTGATTGGTATTATCCGCCGTTGTCAGGAGGGTCGCGCTGGATTGTTCCATACTGGCCGAGATTTCTTCGACGGCGGCACTGACCACATTGATTTTTGCACTGGTTTCCTCGGAGCTCACGGCAATGTTGCTGGCGACCCGATCCATCGCATCGGCGGAGTCGTTTAACACTTCCGTAGCCTGAACAATTGCTTTTAATGACCCCCCGATTTTTTCAACCAGCTGATTAAAATCAAGACAGAGCTTACCAATTTCATCGCGGCTGGAAAACTCCCCACGGACGGCCAGGTTGCCTTGTCCGGCTTCGTCCATCAGCGCTGAGACGGTCTTCAGCGGCCTGGTAATGCGTCGCGATAAAACCGACACGATCGCCACACTGGCGGCAATGGCGAGGATTAACACCAGCACCATCATCACCTGCAGACTTTTAACCGGCGCTAACGCTTCGGCTTCATCGACTTCAATGATCAGGCCCAGCCTGGTTGCGCCAATGTCGACAAAGGAAGCCGTCCCCAAAACGAGTTCGTCCCGATAATCCCGGTACGTCCCGGTGTACCGGAAATCATCACCGTCGCTGTTAAAATGCGGTTGCAGTTGGGCCACCGCGGCCGTGTTGATGGTCGTTGAAAAGGCCTTGGCATCGGCTTCGGCCCCCAAAACCGGGTTGGTATTGAGCAACCCGGTCTGATCGACCAGATAAATATCACCGGTTTCACCAATATCACCGATCCCTTCATTGAGGCTCGCTTCAATGCTGTCCATTAACACAAGGCAGTTGACGGTTCCCAGAATGGCGCCATTCTGGGAACTGTAAAAGGGTGCCGACAGGGTCACATAATATTTTTTGATGATATCCGAATACTGCACCGGGGTCACGCTGCTCTGTCCCTGCATGGCCGTTTTGACGTACTCCCGATTGGCCAGATTGGTCCCTTCCAGGGTCGCCTTCAATTGCCCCGAGGCATAAATACAGTTGCCGGCGGCATCGGTAATATAGATACTTTCGATTTGTTGGGCTGCCTGCTGCGGCGTCAGCCCGGTTTCAACCCGGCCATAAGCCGCCTCCCACTGTTCCCCTTTGCCACCCCCCGGCAGGGTTTGAGTCAACAGATTTTCGACAATCGCTAAATTTGACAGCACACTGCTGGTATAAAAGGCTTTGTCGGCAAATTCCTGGGTAAACCGGTTTTGGGTGACTTTTGAATACAGGGCCATTTCCTCAAGTTTCATCGTGACCAGACTATTGCGGGCCTGGGTATAGGCCAGCCCGGAAATAATGATGATCGGGATTAACCCGGTCAGGATAAAAAAGATGACTAACTTGGTCCGCATTTTTACATTATCAAAATATTTAAACATGTGACACCTCGCTCATTTTAAAATAGTTTCTCTTTATCAACGATCATCAGCAATTGCTGCTCCAGCTTGGCAATCAACTTAATCGTTTTGCCATATTCATGTTCTAAAGATGGCGTTGGCGGTTCGCATAGTGCTTCGTCAACATTAAGCACATCGGCTGCCTGTTCAACCAGTAACGCCATCACATCAAGGTCCCCCGGTTCTTTTTTGAGGACAATCGAATGTTTTTTGGGCCCCGTCGCCGGCACCCCTAAAAGCGCCGCAAAATCCAGTAAACTGACAACCTGGCCACGCAGATTCATGATCCCGGCCATCACCCCCGGCGCCAACGGAATGACAGTTATTTCTGGATGACGATTGATTTCTTTGACATAGCGGGTTTCGATGCCATAGAGATTATGGCCGGATTTAAAACAAAGAACTTTTAACAACTTATTCACCTCTCTGGGATGCCGTAATGACCGCTTCGAGGGTCCGCAACAGGCTTTCCCGATCCAGTTTATACTCGTAGCGGTCGAAGCCGCTGGCCAAACCTTTCTCGCGATTGCGGGTGCCGGTCATGGCGCTGATCGCCACGACCGGGATGGCATCATAGGCCGGCTGCTGTCTGATTTTTTTAAGCAGTGCATAACCATCAAGCAGTGGCATCTGAATATCGGTCAGGACCACATCGATCGGCTCACGGGCCAGGATCGCCAGCGCTTCCAGGCCATTGGCGGCCAGCGCCACCTGATAACCGCCGCGCTCTAAATAACTTTGCTCAACCTTTTGAAAAAACGGCGAATCTTCGACCAGCAGAATTTTTCGGCCGCTGGCCTGGGGTGACGGCAGATAGGCAAAGGCTTCCGGTTCCACCTGCTCCAGTAAGGCATAGAGATTAAGGATCAGGATCATTTTGCCACGAAAGACCGCCGCCCCAAAGATCCCCGTCATCTTAAACTGCTGTGCCTCAATAATCGGCTCGAAGTTGACATTTTCAATAATTTCGGTTGCTAAAATACCCATTGGCTGGGGCACCAGCTTGGGCGTGATGACATAATAGTCTTCACCATCATCCGGGCCGCTGTTAAGGGCCAGATAATCCTCGGGCCTGATGACCCGCAATGGCAGGTCGCCCCGGGTAATGTATGAGCGGTCGCCGACTTGCTCAATTGCGGTTTTTTTAATTTTGTCGATGCGCTTGATCAGGGCAATATTCAAGGCCAGCGTTTCATTTCCGGACCCTTTAAACAAGACAAAATCTTCGCGGTCATCCCCGGCCACCGCGGTCCGGTCCGGATCATCGATGATGGTTGGTGGCTTTGTCCTGGTATCACTCACCAGGGTCGTTGTTCGGGCAATGCCAGCGATGTCCAGAATCGGGGCGACTTTACCATCGCCCATGATCGTTAAGCCCGAATAAATGCCACATTCCTTGAGGATGGCCGGCAAGGGCTTGATCAGGGTCTCTTCGATTCCCAACAAGCTTTCGACCAGTAAGCCAAAACGCTGCAGCCCGAGTTTGAGCACCACCAGCTTATGATCGCGGGCGGTCCGGTCAGCTTGCTGGGGCTGCCACAGGTCACCCAGGTAGACAACCGGCAACAGCTGCTGCCGGAGGCGATAAAAATACTTGCCATTGATCGTTTCGATTTTATTATTCAACGTTTCTTTGTTGATCTTGATGGTCTCCTGCACATCGGCTTGGGGAATCACCATTTTTGTCTCGCCGGATGCCACCACCAAGGATTGGATAATCGAAACCGTTAAGGGCATCGTCAGTTTGACGCTGGTGCCCCGGCCGGACTGGGTTGTAATTTCAATGCTGCCGCCCATCCTTTCAAGATTCGTCCGCACCACATCCATGCCAACACCGCGGCCAGATACCTCACTTATGCGATCCGCCGTCGAAAAGCCGGGATCAAAGAGCAGGTTCAGCAGCTCTTTTTCGGACATCTGATTGAGTTCGGTGTCGCGATAAAGCTTTTTTTCCCGGGCGATTTTCTGAATTTTGGTAAAATCGATGCCGCTACCGTCATCACTGACTTCAATGTTGACCACACTGCCCTGATAACGGGCCTTGAGGCTAATCGTGGCGATTTCATTTTTACCTTGCTGTTTGCGGATCGCCGCACTTTCAATGCCATGATCCGCGGCATTGCGGAGCAGATGCACCAGCGGATCGCTTAACCCTTCGAGAATCGACTTATCGAGTTCGACCTCACCGCCTTCTATCTGCAGCGCCAGTTTCTTATTCAGTTTTTTGGACAGGTCTCGGATCAGCCGCGGATAGCGATTAAAGAGGGTTCCAATCGGCTGCATCCGGGTCAGCATAATTTTTTCCTGGATGCTGCTGGTTAAGTGATCAACATTTTGCAGCACCTGGGGGAGCCCCGCAATCCCTTTCTTTTCCGGTTCCAGCAGGGTCAGCAGCCGGTTTCGCCCCAGCACCAGTTCACTGGCCAGATTCATCAAGTCATCCAGCAGCCGGATATTGACCCGGAGACTCTCCGCCCCGTCATTGAACTCCGGCTGGGACAGCGCGGTCAGTTTGTCGTCGCTGGCGTCGGGATCCCGGTCCGGCATCAGCACCGGCGCCGCCACCGTTTCTTCCCCACTTTCTACCAGGACATGAACGCTGCTGGCCGGCAGTCCAAACACCTGGCGCAACAGGCTTTCTTCAAGGATACTTGACGCCAGGATCAGAACCACCTGATGGTTCAATTGGCCGGTTTTGAGATCGTCCCAGCTGAGTGGGTCGCCGGCCGGGCTGATCATTGCAATCACATTGGTAACGGAAGTTAAATTATCGACAATGGCCGCAAGCCCGCCGCTGCTGGCCCGATAATGATCGGTCAGGGCCATATTGATGCCATAAATATGATGGCCAAATTTTCTCAAGGCGGCGATTTTATCCCGGGTCTGCGGATTAAAATCAAAAAGGGCAAAAAACTGACGGGCATCCGGCGGCACTGCTTCCCCCATCGGATCAGCCGCCTGCGCCTCCTGCTTGGCAAAGCCCGCCTCAGCGACCTGCAATTTTGCCAGGATATCATCGATGGGATAGGTTTCACTCTGCTTGACATCATCCACCAGCAGCTTTAAGCGGTCTTTCGCTTCCAGCAGCAAGTCAATCTCAGCCTCAGTTAACGGGATCTGCTTGCGATTTACGACGTCCATAATGGTTTCCATGGCATGGGCGATGGCGACGATCCCGGTTAAGCCAAAAAAACCGGCGGTGCCCTTGATACTATGGACCGCCCGAAAGGCATCGTTGATCTGTTCGGCACTGATCTCCGCCAGATCCGTCAACAGCACCCGTTCAAAATTTTCGAGATGGTGTTTTTGACCAACTAAAT
>NZ_DJGY01000014.1:0-582 GCF_002435675.1 Acetobacterium sp. UBA5834
CGTCAGGTTAATATCTCAGCCGGTGCTGGCTTTATTGTCGCGCTGACCGGAGAAATCATGAAAATGCCTGGTCTGCCAAAAGTACCAGCGGCCGAAAAAATTGATGTTGATGAAAACGGCGTAATTGCTGGTTTATTCTAGAAACAGTTAAAATTCAGCAGAAAATCGAGGGATCCTTCGGGATTCCTCTTAATTCATTATTCATAAACAGTTAAGTGTGAAAACGATAAACTAATCCTGAAAGAGTCCTTGAAATTTTAAACTTTGAAAGAGGAGAACGAATATGAATTTTTTTAGTCCCGCAGAAATCTGCGATAATATGGTAAAAGGCTGTAACAATAAGGCCAAATTGTCAATTGGAAAAATGATCGTATTGGGTATTTTTGCTGGCGTTTTTATCGGATTTGGCGCCTATGGCTTTACAGTTATTACATCTGGTGCTGGTACCGGTTTTGAAGCGACCTTTGCCAAGTACATCGGGGCGGGGGTTTTCCCGGTTGGCCTGATGTTGGTAGTAATTTGTGGTGCCGAGCTGTTTACCGGTAACAACCTGATGACTTTATCACTTTTCAAAAAAGAAAT
>NZ_DJGY01000014.1:691-8155 GCF_002435675.1 Acetobacterium sp. UBA5834
GCGATCTGGTTCCCCATCATGCTTTTCGTTTTGTCCGGTTTTGAACATAGCGTGGCTAACATGTTCTTTATTCCCATGGGCATTTTATGTGGAGCAGACGTAACCTGGGCTCAGGCATTCCTCAACAATATTCTTCCGGTTACCCTGGGGAATATTATTGGCGGAGCTATTATTATCCCTGTTTGCTATCATTTTACTTATGCAAAAAAAGCAGCTTAATGAAGGCTGAAAATAGAAAAAGAATCTCTACCAAAGTCTGGTGGAGATTCTTTTTTTAGGGGTTGATTCTTAGTATTGTTTTTCCTTGATCAGGCCTTTGCGGTAGGCAGTGATCAGCATTTCCAAGTCCTCCACTTGAGCCATGATCGCTTTGCCGGTATCGGTGTCGCGAACTCGTTTTCGTTCGGTGGTTTTTTCCACTACCATTAGGGTGGATTTGATATCAACCCCGTCAGAAATGGCCTTTTCTACGGATTCAAAAGGATCGTGGCTGATCAGAATCAGCCCATAGGAATTGTAGGTCAGGGTATAGCCAGCGATGCCGGTGGTTTTTTGGTAGGCCCGGGCAAAGCCACCGTCAATGACCAGTTGTTTCCCTTTGGCCCGGATCGGGCTTTCGCCAGAGGTGGCTTTCACCGGAATATGGCCGTTGATCAGGTGACCATGATCCGGGTCAACCCCAAATTCGATCAGAATTTTTCGGGCCAGTTCTTCATCGTCGTCAATCAGCAGGTAGAAGGGGGCATGATGTTCTTTATGGGGCACCTTGTCATCAATGAAATAACGCTCAAAGGTGGCCATTTTGTCTTTGCCGAAGAGGGGTGAATCCTCATGGCACCATAAGAACCACAAAAAGTCGGTGCGGGTGGGGTTTTCATCCTGGTCAGTTTTACCGAAATAGGCTTCCCGAGCCATCTGGTCGAACTTGTCCATCAGACTTTTGCCGACATAGGTTTTCCCGGCGATCTCTTTGGCTTTAAAACTGCCGTCTTCATTTAGCAAGACGCAGGCGTGAAAAAGCAGGTTATCATTAAAGACCTTGTACATACTGCCCTTGGCATACATAAATCGGATATGTTTCTGAAGCTTTTCACTGTGTAAAAAAGCATAAACAAGACGATCCATTACCAGTGTTTCTTCTTCAGTCAGGGTACAGGGGTCAGTCGGATTCAGGGTGGGGAAGTTTGTGTCATTAAGCTGGTAAACAATACCTTCGACATCGACGGTGCCATTGTCAAAGTTAATGCGGCGTAACAGTTGCCGTTTGGCCATGTTGTACTCAGGGTGGTTGTCGATCATGGTTTCTTCCAGTTTGAATTGGATCATGGCAATGGCCTTGTGCATTTTGGACATCAGCGCTGTTTCCTGATCGGAGACGGTGTGGCTGTCAGAAATTTTGGGAGTAAACTTGGTACAGGGATCGTCACCATAAACCCGGTTGGCAAATGAAGCCAGCGGTAACAGGTTAATGCCGTAGCCGTTTTCCAGCACATCCATGTTGGCATAGCGCAGGGCGATTCGGACGGCGTTGGCGATACAGGCTGCGTTGCCGGCGGCAGCGCCCATCCATAGAATGTCGTGGTTGCCCCACTGCATATCCAGTGAATGATGGCGCATCAGGGTATCCATGACCTCGTCAGGACCGGCCCCCCGGTCATAAATATCGCCAATAATATGAAGGTGATCAATGGTCAGCCGTTTGATCACCCCGGAAATCTCCACGATAAAGTGTTGGGCTCGTTCCAGATTAACCAGGCTCTCAATAATCTCATGGTAATACTCCCGTTTATTAAAACGGTGTTCGTCCTCCTGAAGCAGTTCTTCCATGATATAGGCAAAATCTTTGGGGAGGGCTTTGCGAACCTTGGAACGGGTATATTTTGAAGCGGCTGCCCGACACACCTTTACCAGCCGGTAAATGGTCAGTTTATACCAATTATCCAGAGATTCCCGGCTCCGTTCTTTTTTTATCAGATCAATTTTTTCTTCGGGATAGTAAATCAAGGTAGATAGCTCTTCCAGTTCTTCAAAGGCAATGGTGTTGCCCAGTTCCTGATGAACTTTGCGCTTAATGGCACCGGAAGCGTTTTGCATGACGTGATTGAAGGCTTCGTGTTCACCATGAATATCGGTAAGAAAATGTTCGGTTCCCTTGGGCAGGTTGAGGATCGCTTTGAGATTGACTACCTCGCCTACGGCACTGGTAATATTAGGAAAATTTTGAGACAACAGCTCCAGATATTTTTGATTTTCTTGTAATTGCGTTTTTGTATAACCGTTCATATCGACCTCTATCTTTAAAATTCAAATTATGATGTAAATGTTTTCGTCCTGATTATACACTTGAAACCATTAAAAAGCCATTAAAAAATATCAAGGTCAGCTAAAGACAAAAGTCAGATTCCGTGATAAAATGAGACTCATGAAATAGCAGGCCAGTCTGAAAAAGACCGGGTAAACGATCACAAATCTTAGTTTTAATATACAGGTGGGAAAAATGGAGACAAAAATTATTGCCGCAGTAGAAGCAATTGACGAGAAACGGGCGATGGCCCTGGTGGCTGCAGAACTGGAGAGTGGAAAAGACAAAAAAGCAATTGCCAATCAACTGAATTTTGCTCTGCAGCGGGTGGCGGTTCGTTATGAAGAAGGGGAGTACTATATCGCCGATCTGATTATGGCCGGGGAACTGGTATCCAACCTGCTGAGCATGATGGGCATGGACAGTACCCAGCTCATTAATGGCAAGAGTCTGGGAAAAATCGTGGTGGGTACGGTTTTTGACGACATCCACGATGTTGGAAAAAACATCTTTATCAGTATGCTCCGAGCTGAAGGGTTTGAAGTCATTGACATGGGAACTGATGTTTCCACGGAACGGTTTATCGAAATTATCCGTAAAGAAAAGCCCGCTATTCTGGGAATCAGCGGAATTCTCACCTCAGTAGTAGAGAATATCAAGGAAGTCATTGATGAAATCGTTGTCCAGGGGCTCCGGGAAGATCTGAAAATCATTTTAGGAGGTGCTCTGGCGGGAACTGATTATGCCAAATATGTAGGTGCCGATGACTACTCCAGCGATGCCATCGAAGGGGTCAGTATCTGCAAGCAATGGCTTTTGAAGTGAATGGGTGATGGGCAATGAGAAAAATTCTATATCTTGATATTGTCAATGATATCAAAGGAAAAATTGAAAAAGGTATCTTAAAACCCGGAGATCTATTACCATCGGAAAACGAAATGGCTGAGCAGTTTGATGTCAGCCGAACCACTCTGCGCAAAAGTCTGGCCTTGTTGGTAAATGAAAAATATATCTACACCATTCCCGGCAAGGGGAACTATGTATGTGAACCCACGGCCAATCAGTACCAGTTCTATTTTGATGAAATCGACAGCCTGAAGGGGGAAGTGGAAGAAGTCAAACTGGTCAGTGTGGGCGTTATTACCCCGGGTCGCAAACTGATGCGGGAACTGAAGATCGGCTCCTTTGAAAAGGTCATTAAAATTCAGAAAGCCACCAAAATAAAAGAAGAGGTGATCCAATATGCGTCCATTTTTCTACCCTATCAGAAGGGAAATCCGATTGTGGAAGACGTGATCAACTTTGCTAATTTTCATGGGCTGATGGAAAAGGGGAAACTGCAGTTCCAGCATAAAAAAATTCTCAACATCGATATCGTTCACCCCCCTCTGGAAGTTCGGGAAAACCTGCAGCTTGATCATGACGACTGTTGTTTTCTGGTATCTCAAAATATCATTTCCATGGAAGATAACATGCCCATCAGCTATAATGAATTTTATATTAAACGGAATTACTTTACCCTGACAGCAGAAACGACTTTTTAATCGCGTTGGTGATAATGCGTTAGTTTAAAACGAGATACATTTCCTGGCAGGGGGCATTTTGCTGGCCAGGTAAACAATGGAAAGGCGTTAATTTGTATGACCTCACCAGTAAAAGAACCCAAACAAAATTTATTTGAACAAGAACTGTTTAAGGCACTTGATAAAGGAATTGATGAAATGGAATTGGGACAAACGATTTTTTTAATCGATTCCATTAAAAAAATCAGGGAGAAGCTCAAAATTTATGAAATTTAAGATGATATTGCAGACTTCAGAAGCTGAAAATGATATTTTTCAATTAGCAGATATAAGGTTGTAACAATATGAAAATTGAAGATTTAAGAGGACTATATGAAAAAGACGTTGTCTTTTTTACTCAACACGTTATTGAACGATGCAAACAGCGCAATATCCGACCAAAGCATATACGGATTGCCGTTATGTCAGGTTCAATTATTGAAGACTATCCAGATGATTTCCCGACACCAAGCTGTTTAATCTTAGGTTACATTGCACCAGACACCCCACTGCATATCGTAATTGCCAGTAATGGGGAATCTGCAAAAATCGTAACGGCCTATTATCCAGATCCGGATAAATGGATGTCGGATATGAAGACAAGAAAGGAGTTCGAACAATGAAATGTTTAACCTGTAAAAATGGCACAATGGAAACAGCGACCACCACCTATTTTGCCAACCTAAAAAACTGCATCATCATTATTAAGAATGTTCCCTGTTATAAATGCGATCAGTGTGGTGAAGAATACTTTTCATCTTCTGTCGCTGAAAAATTGGATATTCTCGTCGATAAAGCTGAAGCACTGGCCAGTGAGCTGACCATTATGGAGTATGATAAAACTGCTTAAAATTAAACACACTCTCAAAATTTGTTTTCAAAACTCCCAATTTAATAATATTTTCTGTGAAGTTTTAAAAACGCCTGTGAATACACCGCTTGATTCTTCCAACGTTTTACAGGAACTAAAAAAAGTCTATGCCAGTATTGGTATTACTGACAAGACTTTTCATGATTTGCGGCATACCTATGCAACCCGCTTATTTGAACTGGGAGAGCCGGCGAAAACGGTGCAGGAATTGCTGGGCCACAGCAACGTAAGCCAGACATTGGGTACCTATACCCATGTGCTGGAACAGCAAAAAATAAAAACAGCGTCTTTAATCGACGCCTTGTATGATCCACCTCAAAAAACAAATGTCATTTCTATCGGTTAAAATTCGGTTAAAATGGTAGTTTTCAACTTGATTGCTCCATAAGAAATGGCTTTCTTATGGGAAAAATGGTGATCCCGAATGGACTTGAACCATCGACCCCTACCATGTCAAGGTAGTGCTCTGCCAGCTGAGCTACGAGATCACTTTTTACTGCTTGATCATTTTACCTGAATCCTTACAAAAAGTAAAGCTTTTTTTTAAAAAGAACTTCACAATGAACTTCTGGAACACGGTTTACAACAATCAGTATCCTTCCTGCATTGACTGCGATCTCCGCAGTGGTTGTAGTCTGGTGGAAGATACCAAATACGACTGTTATTTCAATAACCTCTTCTGTTCAGACTGTTTGTGGGTTCGATATTTTATTCGCTGTCCCTGATCGTTAGACGAATAAAGGCCTGAGCATGTGCCCAGGCCTTTTGCGGTGTGATGGATACAGTCTCGATCAGGGTTCGGGGATAGTCGTGAGATCATCCAGGTTCATCGATGAAAAATCAGTGAAGACAACGTTTGATGGCGGGGTAAACTGACTGTCGGCAATGTTATCGGCGGAAATATCGGTGACGATCGAGCTCATAACCACCGTGCCATTGCTGAGAATTTCGGTTTTCAGCGGTACGCCATATTTAGTTGAAAACCACATATGCATATCCATTACCCCGTTTTCAGGGTCGTTTTCGGTGGTTTCAATATAGATCACTTTTTCACCGTCCAGGGTTTCTACCCGGGCTACCACGTTATCCGGGAAAATGTCGGTGATGTCGTCAATGCTGGTGACGCCTTCATCCAGGTTCAGATCGCCCAGATCAGTGGTCATTTCCTGATCCTTAAATGAAAATCCCGTTGTCTGTCCTTCGGTATACTGGTAGGTTATCCCTTCTGCGGCATTATAGATGGTGATCTGTTTGCCGATCTCCGGCATTTCCATTTCCATCCGGAAATTGTCCCCTTTGGTATAGGTGGTGGAAGTGGTACTTAAATTGTCGGTCATAACTGTTTTTGTGGTCATTTTAAGTGAATCAGGAAAATTGAAGTTCAGGCTTTTGAGAAGCGCTGCGCCACTGAGGCTTTCATCGAGGTTGGCACTTTTTTCGTCGTTGCCAGTACCATCATCGGTTTTGGCAGTATTATTGCTGCCACCGCAACCGGCAAGTAGAAGTACTGACAATAATACAAAGAAAACAAGTAAAACTCTGTTTTTTTTCATTTTGTTTATCCTTTCTTTTTCATTTCGAATGAGTTTTTCACAAATAACAGTTATTGTTCTATGCTGCTCTAATGTATACCCTAGAAAGACTGTAATAATCACAGATACACAATAAAATTCCAGAAAAGCCGATGAGGGATACGTCTAATGAAATTCTAAATCTTTTTTCGGTATAATGGTTAAAATCTCCGTCTTCCTGGCAGGGGGACGGGGGCAAAAAAATCATAATCAAAAGGAAAAACGATGTTTATTATTGATCTGTTTGCTAAAACCGGTCTGGAAACCCTTTATTTTACTGGGGTCATTATCCTCGCCGGACTACTGCTGGGAATATTGGAAACACAATCCAACCGCAATTTTCACAAGGGTTTGGGCAGAAATGCCATCATGGTCACCGGGATTGTTGGAACCCCTGTTCACGAGCTCAGCCACGCCCTGACGGCGCTGCTTTTTGGTCATAAAATCACCGCCATCAAATTGTTTCAGCGACCGGATCGGGATGGGGTGATGGGGTATGTGAATCATGCCTATAATCCTAAAAATATCTACCATCAGGTGGGGAATTTTTTTATTGGTATTGCCCCGATTTTTGGTGGACTGCTGGTAATCATGGCATTGCTGGCGCTGTTGCTACCCCAGGTGCTGGAAAGTTTTATGGGAGTGGTGACCCAGAGTCTGGCGGTTGAAACCTTGAGCGTGGCCTCATTTAGTGACCTGTTCAGTGCTTATGGGGAATTGCTGAAGTTAATTTTCTCCAGCGAGAATTTTAAAAACGGTCGCTTTTACCTGTTTTTGTTTTTAGCGATTTGTATCTCTTCCCATATCTCCCTGAGTCCGGCGGATATCAAGGGTGCCTTCAAGGGCCTGGTTTTTATATTTTTGGTCTTGCTGATTCTCAATGCCATTGGTTTGTTTCAATCCATACTGGCTGTTGATATACTGAGATACAATGTTCTGATGACCTCATTTTTAATGATTGCCGTCATTTTTTCTTTGATTGCTTTTGGTATCAGTCTAATTTGCAGAATTTTTGCCCGTTGAATTTACATAAAAAACCATCCCAATCAGTGGATGGTTTTTTGTTTAGTATGGAACAAAAATTATGCAATTATTCCCGATAATCTTTGTAATTTTTTGGTTGCTCCGATATAATATTGTTAGTGATTTCCTGAGCTG
>NZ_DJGY01000015.1:0-22241 GCF_002435675.1 Acetobacterium sp. UBA5834
ACCAACGTTATTTTTCACTCTTCCTCCTCTTGTTTTACTATATATTAAGGGTTTGCAAAAACCGTTGAGCGCTCATATTAATTTTTGCAAAACCTGCTTAATCTTTAATAATTGTATCCCTTATCGTTACTCGCTAAATCATCGGTACTGATGATTCAGGATAATACAAATTGTTTTCCAGCAAAATCTTCAGTTCCTTGGGGGTGGTGGGATAAGCATCAGTGTTCTTTACCATTTTTTTCTCCACCAGCATTTCATAGACATCCAACATCGTCGGCCGCTTCAGATTGGCCTGTTTAAGAATTTCCCGGTTTTTAAAAATCTCCAGCGGTGTCCCATCGGCGATGATTTTCCCCCGATCAAAAACAATCGCCCGCTCGGCCCAACGGTAGGCAAAATCGACATCATGAGTGGAGATCAGCATCGTCTTGCCTTCTTGCCCCAGCTTGACCAGCACATCTTCCAGCATTTGAGCATTGAGGGGATCCAGGGCGGCGGTGGGTTCATCAAAGATAATCACTTCGGATTTCATGGCAATAATATCGGCAATGGTGACCCGCTTTTTTTCGCCGCCACTCAAATAGTGGGGTGGACGATCCTTAAAATCGAGAATATTCATGTAAGTCAGGGCCTCATCGACCCGATGGATTACTTCTTCCCGGGGCAGTTTTAAATTCATCGGACCAAAGCCAACCTCAGCCATCACTGTGGAGGCAATGATCTGGTTATCGGCATCCTGAAAAACAATGCCAATGTTTTTTCGGAGTTCTTTTAAATTCTTTTTATTAATGACGGTACCCTGATAGCTGATTTCGCCATGATCGGCCTTCAGCACCCCATTGACATTAAGAAAAAACGTCGATTTTCCGGAGCCGTTGGAGCCAATCACGGCAATCTTTTCGCCTTTGTAAATATCGACACTGACCCCTTTCAGGGCCGGGTTACCGGTTCCATAACTGTAATGAAGATTATTGACTTTAAGTATTGGCTCTCTCATCGATTGACCTTTCAAATTGAATCCTTATTTTGTAACATACCAAAGCAGCAGCAGAAAAAGCATAAACCCGACGGCGTAGATCACCTGACTGATCTGAAACGGTTTTTCATCCTCCAGAAAAACCAGGTCGCCTTCATAGCCTCTGGCTTCCATGGCGGTATAATAGGTATTGGCCTTTTTAAGGGAAAGTACCAGCATATTGCTGGCGACATTGCCAAAGGTTTGGCAGGAGGTCTTAAAATCGCAATAACCCTGCCGGGAATCGGCGGAATTGCGCATGTTGTTAAATACGTCCAACAATATAAAAATATAGCGGTAAATCAAATTCATCAGTTCAATGATCAGCTTGGGTACATGGGCTTTTCGCAGTACTCCGATAATTTCAGAAGATGGTGTCGATAGGGTCATCATAATCATCGCACTGATCGCCCCAAACACTTTCATCATCAGAAACAACATTTCCTTAAGCTTGGCAATCGACGTATACAGGTAACCAAATCCGAGATAGAGATTGAACTGGCCAATTGGCTGGCTTGAAAAATCAATGCCGATGGCAACGGTACTCAAAATGATAAAGGTAAGCGGAATCATCAGCACCGACAGATAAGCTCCCAGCGGTAAGCCGCCTTTGACAACTGTTAAATAAGCCATGCTGACAATCACCGCCAGCGAGACCAGCTGGTTATTAAGCACGATGCAAAGCAGCAGGGTCAACCCTGAAAAGGCCACTTTAAAGCTGGGGTTCCAGTCTCTGATTTTTGAGGCATAAGCATAATAATCAATGGCTGATCCTTCGCCGTGTTTATGACCGATTTGATGATGATGCTTGTAATGATGATGGCTGTTATCGCTTTTTTCATTCGTTCGGACAAAACCAAGCCGTTTGGCTGAACTGTTTTCCATCTGCACCCATCCTTTCTTTATCTATGATTCCTGTCCATTGCCTGCGCTACTTAACCGTATCAATACGATCGATACATTCAATCAACGCATCAACCGAACTGAATTTATTACTGCACTGCTCTTCAATGCGATCAACAAGAATGATCCTCATTCCCAGCTTTTTAGCGGCGTTGATCTTATCCACGACGCCACCCATGTTGCCGCTTTCTTTGGTCACCAACACCTCTGCCTGGCAGTATTTAAAGAGTTCCATGTTCAGGGCTTCGTTATAGGGCCCTTTGATGGCAATGATGTTTTTGGGGCTGAACCCCAGGCTTTCACATTTACTTAAAACCTTCCAGTCCGGCAGCACCCGCAGATAGACCCGCTTTGAATAGTCCGGAATTCTTTTGAAAATATCAATTCTATTACTGCCCAAAGTCAACAGAATGTTTCCTTGGCAGTTCATCAGAACATCACAGGCTTCCCCATAGCTCTTAACAACGGTAATATCCGGATCATCTTCGTATTTTAGCCGCTCCCGTTCATAACGAATATAGGGCAGATTTTCAAATTTGCAGACATTGATGGCATTTCGGGTTATTTCTGACGAAAAGGGATTGGCCGCATCAACTAAACAGGTTGGTTTTAGGGTTCTGATCAAATGGGTAATGTGATCTTTATTGAGTTTTCCCTGATAAATATCCAGATTCTTAAATTCCTCCAACATCCCGGCACCCAGACGGGTCGTAACGGTTACAGCCGTGTCATGGTTATTTTCTAATAGTCTCGCAATTACAGTCTTGGCATCGGTTGTCCCGGCTATTACTAATACTTTTGACATCTTCCTCCATCACTCTCATTTATATTTTTGCACAAAAAAACCTCATTATCTCTAAACAAGACAATGAGGCCGCAAAAATGCGCACAAAAATAAACCTCCTCCATCTCTCGTAGAGTTTGAGATACACAAACAGGCAGGTCTTCTGGCTTGAGCGTCAACATTGCCTCCTGCCTTCCCATTTCTGGTGGCATTCCTGGAGAAACTCGTCTCTTACAGCGGCGGGACCGCGGGGGATTTTCACCCCTCTTCCCTTTTCACCGGCTTATAATACATTGATTACAGCCGACACCTGTTTATTTATTTAATTCTTATATTTTTCTTAATTCAATAGTACTATATCAAATTTTTCCAGTTTTGTCACGTATTTTTTATCCCAGCGATTTTACGCTCTGAATCGTTCCGTTCTTAAACCCAGCTCGGCCAATGACATTCCGGTGATGGAAAACACATAGGCTTCATCAGGGTCAACCAATGTGATGGCTTCTGAATCGATGGACTCAATTGTTTTTAAATCATCCCTCAGACCGGCCCCTGTTTTTTTCATCAAACTTTCTTTTTTAGTCCAGATTTTCGTAAAAGCCAGGGCCTTGTTATCGCTTTTATTAATCAATTTTAATTCCTGCTCGTTACAGACATATTCAGCCAGCTGGCCATCATAGGCCGCCACGGTTTCAATATCGACCCCGACATCACTGGTATGAATGGCACAGATTACTCCATTTTTACAATGGCTGAGATTAAAGTGGATCTGGGGATAGTCGCTTAAATATGGCTTGCCCTTGGCCGAATAACAAAAGCGAAGCTTTTCCGAAATACCATATTCATTTTTTAACCCGTAATTCAGCAAAACATAGCCCAATACCGACAATTTCTGATCAAGCTTTTGCCGATACGCTGTTGCCTTTTGCTGCCGTTCGTCAGGAAGCAACATCAGACTGCGTTTAAAAAGTTCATCTGAAAATTCTTCCATTTGATCAAATAAATAAACTGCCATTTATACCCCTTCACTTTTAACTTTAATAGTAGCACTATCTTAACAATTTTTTTCGTTCTTGACTATTTTTTTCATAAGTAAAGGGCTAAACCATTCTTCAAATGAAGGTAGTCCAGCCCATTTATTTTTTAATACCGTTAATCTGAAATGATTTATTTTAGTATTCTTCCCGGACTCCAAATTCGGCGTCTTCCACCCATTCTTCCGGACGTTCGACCAGGGTAATCAGATTATCAAAGATTTTATAATGATTCTCTTCCTGCTTGACCAGGTAACCAAACAGTTTTTTAGTTTGTTCATCTGCTGATTCCTGATAAAATTTCTGATAGAGTTCGATGCTGTCCTTTTCCATTTGCAGAGCCATCCGATAGACATCCAGCTGATTGGGGATTTTTTCGAATTTGTTTTTAAAATCACCCCGGTCTTTAAAAACATTGTTGGTATCTGCCAATGCTTCATTATCAGCTAAATCGTAACTTATTTTTGCCAGCTCATTTTTTAGCAATACGGCGTGACCATTTTCGTCCTCGGCCAATAATAAAAACACCGCATTTAACGGATTGTCCTGATTGTTTTTTGCTTGTTCACGGTAATATGCTTCGCCGTCACGTTCCATCTTAATTGCAAATTCAATACTATTCATTTCTTCACCTCTCATCATTTATTAACCTCGTCCTTTGACGATCTTATACTAAACTACTCAAGCAAATTTAAATAAGCGCCATAACCCTGGGCTTCCATTTCCTCGGCTGGAATAAAACGCAGCGCCGCACTGTTAATGCAGTAGCGCAAGCCTCCGGTGGTGATCGGACCATCCTCAAAGACGTGACCCAGGTGGGCATCACCAGTGACGCTACGAACCTCAGTCCGCTTCATCCGCATGCTGGTGTCACTGAGTTCTTTGACCACTTTGGGATCGATCGGTTTGGAAAAACTGGGCCAGCCACAGCCCGATTCAAATTTATCGCTGGATGAAAAAAGTGGTTCGCCAGTGGTGATATCGACATAGATTCCTTTGCGGTATTCATTGTAGTATTCATTCTGAAACGGTGGTTCGGTGGCATTTTTCTGAGTCACCGCATATTGATCCGGGGTCAAGGTCTTTAATAAGGTCTCCTGATCCTTCTTTTGATAGTTCATTATCGTTCCTGCCTTTCTCGTGATGCTTCTGTTCTACCCCATTTTTCCTGATCTTAATCAGTCTTTTATAATTTTAAGAAAGCTTTCAAGATCATTCACCGGTTGCTCGCAACGATAGTTTTTACAAATATAGGCAGTCGGTTCGCCATGAATCATCTGCTGATTAACGGCAAACTCATTGATCTTTTTGAGATCGGTTTCGCTTTTATTAAACAGTACCACCGAAAACGGCAGAAACTGCTGATTTAAGTGACGGTTCATTTCACGAATCGTCGCATCGGTCTCATACCCGGCAAAAACCACCTCAGTAGTAGGCTGTTCATGGAATAATTTGGCACAGAGCATCATCGTACTGGCCATCGGTGCCTGATTGAGGTTTCCGGCAAAATAGCCAAATATCCCGTTGACAATATCGATGTATTTCTGCTCTCCGGTTATTTTGCCCAGCTTCAGCAGACAATAAGCAGCCAGGGCGTTTCCCGATGGCTTGGCATTGTCGTATACTTCCTTGGGCCGGGCAATCAGTTGCTCAGTATCATTGCCGTAGAGAAAAAAGCCAGCAGTGCCAAATTCATCGCCAAAGAGGTTGATCATATCCACCGCCCGGACAATCGCTTTTTCAAGATACTCGGTTTTAAAACTGGCCTGATACAGTTCCAGATACCCCCAGATGACACTGGCATAATCATCCAGATAGCCGAGAATTTTGGACTCTCCCTTGCGGTACCGGGCGTAGAGCCGGCCACTCAGCCGGGCCATGTTGTTTTCAATAAAGGCCATGGCCTCTTCCGCCTGTCGGACATAGACGGTTTTGTTAAAGATCCGTCCCGCCATCGCCAGAGCGGCAATCATCAGCCCATTCCAGGAGGTTAGGATCTTATCATCTTTATGGGGATGCACCCGCTTTTCCCGCTGAGAAAAGAGATCGGCTGTCATCTCATCGAGCGCTTTTTCCAACTCGGGATTGGCTTCAATCAGATCGAGATCAGTATCGATCATATTAACAATGTTCTTGCCCTCAAAATTACCTTTTTTTGACATCGGATAAAACTTAAAAAAGACCTCGGCCCGCTTCTGGCCCAGTATTTTTTCCACCTTATCCATCGACCAGACATAAAATTTGCCTTCTTCCCCTTCCGAGTCGGCATCTTGCGCGCAATAGAAGGCCCCTTCCGGGGAACGCAGATCGCGGTTGACATAGGTAATGGTTTTTTCGGCAATTTTTTTGTAGAGTATGTTGCCAGTAGCCTGGTAGGTTTCAGCATAAACCATAATCAGCAGGGCATTGTCGTAGAGCATCTTTTCAAAGTGGGGAACCAGCCACTGTTCATCGGTTGAATAGCGGGAAAACCCAAAACCGATATGATCAAAGATCCCGCCTTTATACATTTGCTGCAGGGTTTTTTCCACCATTACCAGGGCATCGGGCTGCTTAAAGGCCTGATAGCAGCGCAACAGGTAAAAAAGATGATGGGGGGCGGGGAATTTGGGAGCCTTGCCAAAACCACCATAGCGGTCATCAAAGCTTTCATCAAAAAAATCATAGGCATCAAAAAAGATCGTTCGCTTTAGTTCCTCTTCCCCTTTTCGCACCTCCAGATTATTGAGCAGTCCGGTCATCCGATTGGCAGAATCAATAATGTCTTCATTATTTTTTCGCCACTGGCTTTCAATACCCAACAATACATCAATCAAGCCAGGGTTTCCAAGCCGAGAGTATTTGGGTAGATAGGTGGTGGCATAAAAAGGTTTGCGGTCAGCGGTCAGAAAAACATTAAGGGGCCAACCGCCCTGACCGGTACTGACCTGGGCAAAGGTCATATATATCTGATCAATGTCTGGCCGCTCTTCCCGATCGACCTTGATGCTGATAAAATATTTATTCAGGATTTCGGCCACGGCTTCATCCTCAAAGGATTCTTTTTCCATCACATGACACCAGTGACAGGTGCTGTAGCCAATTGAAAGGAAAACCGGTTTGTCCTGTCGCTTGGCCAGATTAAAGGCCTCGTCCGACCAGGGATACCAGTTTACCGGATTATAGGCATGCTGTAATAAATAAGGACTCATTTCATGAACAAGTCGGTTTGCTTTCTTCTTTACGTCGTCAAGAGCCATTGTGTCAACTCCTTTTTATAGTTTTCGTTACTTGCTATTATGCCCCTTAACCATTAACCTGGGCTTTAATTACCTTCAAAATTCAAAAATTCCGCTTCCAGGCGACGGCTGATCACCTGGTAAAAAACCACACTGAGAATTGCGCTGATCAGGGCAAATACTCCGTAACCCAAAATTGGATTGACAAAATACCCCAGCAAACCACTGATCCCAATTAACAGCCCGGTATAGGCCATCCCCACAAAAAGCGTGATCACCACATTCATATTGTTTTTAATGGCCTTTTGGGGGTTATCCCAATTGAGCAGCGGTCGGTTCATGTCCATAAATAATCCAAACAACAAAATCGGCAGTGACCCCAGTATCCCCAGAACGATGGTTATCACAAGGGTGGACAAGGGTAAGGGGAAAATGAATTGCACCGCAATGATTGTAAAGACGATCCCCAGGCTTTGAATAAACATCGCCACCCCGGTTCGCCCCACAATCTGATCTCTGGCAGTCACCGGAATCATCCGGGTCAGCCAGGAGGCTTTTCCTTCCCGGGAAAAGGTCGAGGCGGTAGTGGCTGAGGTACCTCCAAAAAAGATAAAAAAGGCAATCAGTAAAAAGTTGATCAAAATCGGCATGGCTCTGAAAAATTCCTGCATCCCCTGTAAATCTTCCGGGGGAATTTCAATAAATGAAACACTGAGGAGAATGCAAAGCGGCGCAATAATCACCACGCTGACATTATTAAAAAAGTATACCGGGGTCCGTAACAATAGCCGCAAATCCATGGTAAATATTGCCATCGCTCCGTGACTCTTTTTCCCCAGCACTTTGCTGCGCTGGGCCCCGCTTAATGGTTTACCCTTTTTGATTATTTTGCCGCTGACAATGCTCTTAAGATAAACCCGATTGCCGATTGTAACCATCAAAGCGCAGGATAACAGCGTGATTCCCAGCAGTGTTGCAACCCAACCCAACGACATCAGGGTGATTTTATTAAGCGCCCAGGCCATTAAAAAGCTGGTCGGCATCAGGTAGCCAATGCTGTTCAACAAGCCTTCATTATTGGTCAGAATCGTATTCATCAACAGCTGAAAATCCGCCTCATCACCGCTTCCCAGTTGGCTGGTAAACCAGATCTGAACCGTGAAAATGACGGCAATCCCGATAAAGACAAAAACAATCTGCAGCATATCCTTGCGTCCTTTGAGGGAAGCCGATTGCATAATCAGCATGATCACGGCGGTCATTAATGAGAGCGGCAGCACCGGGACAGTTAAAAAAACCAAAAACGACAGCAGCCCATAAAGCAGCCCCATGCCCTGACCGACACCATAAATAATCAAAATCGGAATAAAAATAAAGGCCGCAAAAATATATTCAAACACCAGAATGCTTAAGAATTTTGCAATGATCAGTTTTCGTTGACTGATTGGCAGCGGGATCAGTTCTTCAATGTTATCAGAGAAATAGAATTCTGAAAGAATGTACATGACCCCAAAAACAATGATCAGCACCGTTGCCATAATATAACCAATGCTTAAAAAAACCGAGGTCTGATTAATCAGTGTCAGTCCAAAATAGGTGGCCGACATGAGTGAAACATACATAAAAAAGGCCGGGATCAACGCTACTGGCACAATAATCAGGGTAAATAACTGTTTGTAAAATTCTTTTTTATTAAACTTCTGATTGTAGAAGAACAACGAAAATCCCAATGATTCGTTGATAAATAATTTGGTTAACGAGATAATTTCTTTCATTATTCGGTCAACTCCAAAAAAATATTCTCAAGTGACTCCTGACTCCCGGCTTTTTCACGAATTTCAGCCATGGTGCCCACCTCAATGAGCTTGCCCTTCTTAATAATGGCAATCCGGTCACAAATTTTTTCGGCCACATCCAATACATGGGTGGAAAAGAAAACCGATCGGCCCCGGTCGCAATGTTCCCGCATGATTTTTTTTAGCTCAAAGGATGCCTTGGGATCCAAACCGACCATTGGTTCGTCCAGAATAAAAACCTGCGGATCATGAATCAGTGCTCCCACCAGGGCCAGCTTCTGCTTCATCCCATGGGAAAAGGATCCAATCGGATCATTGACGGCATTTTTGATTTCAAAAATGTCCAGATATCGTTCAATCCGTTCCTGTCGGTCAGAAGCGGGCACCTGATAAACGTCGGCCATGAATTTTAGATACTCAATGCCCTTAATCTTTTCAAACAGCTCCGGATTGTCCGGTACATAGCTGAACTGTTTTTTTGCTCCCAAAATGTCCGTCTGATTATCGATGCCGTTGATCCTTATCTTCCCGCTGTTGGGTGCCAGCAAACTGACAATCATTTTGATGGTAGTGGTTTTTCCCGCTCCATTGGGCCCGACAAATCCGAAAATTTCTCCAGGATGTACTTCAAAACTGACATCATCGACAGCTTTTTCGTTTTTATTGCCATAGGTTTTTGAGATATGTTCAAGTATCAGCATAGTCGCTCCTTTTTTCTTGGTGATTCTGTTTATTTTAACACAACTCTAGCCGTTTGCGACGATAAAATTTAATATTGTTTTTAGAAATAAGGCATACAATAGAGACAATACATATCAGCATTCAAAACGGATAACTGGTCGGCGGCGAAAAGTTTTTTTTATTTGCGACCACTTATTTTTTTGAATTGCCTCACACCTTTAGGAAAGCAGGTAATTGCGTGATCACAAAAAACGAAATTGCAGAATTGAAAGCCCAGGGGATCTTAGCCCAGCAACAGGAAGGATATTTTTCGATTCGGGTTTTAAGCCGGGCCGGAAATTTCACCTCAGCTGAATTAAAGACCCTGGCCGAAATTGCCGAAACATACGGCCGGGGCTATCTGGGCGAAACCACTCGCTTAGCCATTGAAATTCCCTGGATCACTTTTGAAAACCTGGATGCCGTTAAATCTGCCCTCACCGCTGGTGGACTGGTTTTCGGCGGCACCGGAAAAAAGATCCGGCCCCTGGTAGCCTGTAAGGGCACGGTTTGTCAGCATGGTCTTTATGACACCCAGAAACTGTGCGGCATCTGTCATGACCAATTTTTTGGCCGGGATCTTCATGCTAAAACAAAAATCACCTTTGTGGGCTGCCCCAACAATTGTGCCAAGGCCAACACCAACGATATTGGCCTGGTGGGACAGGCCTACATCCAGTTTGATTGGGATGCCTGCCTAAACTGCGGTAAATGCACCAAAGTCTGTCGAACCCAGTCGCTGACAATGCTCAATCAAAAACTACTTTGGAATGAACGCCAGTGCGTTAATTGTGGAAAATGCGCCCAGGCCTGCACCACTGGTGCCATCACCGAGGAGGTTCGCGGCATTGCCGTCTATCTGGGTGGCCGAATGGGTCGGGGGTACCGGTTTGGTGACCGTTTAACCGACCTTTATGCAGCCGAAGAGATTCCCAATCTGATTGATAAAATTCTGGAAACCTATCTGGAGCTCGGTAAAGACGGGGAACGGATTTGTGGCGTACTCGACCGCATCGGGATCAGTGCCTTCGAAGATGCCTTGCAGGAACGGCTGGAAGACTAATTACCGAACGTTTACAAAATGATACCGAACATACAAAAGGGCTGATTTCTCAGCCCCGAGGTTGTCGCTAAACTACCGTACCGACCAATTGTTAATCTGTTGTTCGCTGCGGAATCGGACAGGCGATGCCNNTGTCCGCTCCGATGCGTACAACATGATCTAACAATTGTCGGTACTGGGTTATCTTTTTTGACAGTCTGAAGAGCTGATTTCTCAGCCCCCTTTTTGTGTTCAATACGCACCTTAAATTAATTCGTTAAGTGGTGTCTTTCAAAATGGTTCTTTCTAAAACTCTTTCTTGCGATAAATTTTAAGCGAGATCAAATAAGAGAGAACGACTCCAGCGACGGAGAAACCTATTAATGCGATCAAATAAATCCACGGATTTCCGGTGGTTGGCATGGGGACATTGAACTGTTCCAACAATAGAATCAAGGCCGTAGGCAGCAGCGCACAAAGGAACAGCATCAGTCGGGCTTTTTCAGTCCCAAACTTATATATCAGGGGAATAATCACCGAACCAAAGATTAAGGCCACCAGATAGATTACCCCGATGATGGCCAGAATTTCCAGGTCAAATCTTTTGCCCATGATGACGCTGCCAACTATTCCAACAGTCAGTGACAAAACGGCCCCCAGGGTGTTTAAGATGACCATCACCAGATACTTACTGAGTACCATTTCGGCTCGGGTCACCGGCATTGTTAACGCATAAGCGTCCCACTTGGCCAGATCGTCATAGCTGATCGTGGTCACCACCATCATGGCAAACATCAATATAATCATCCCAAAGATAAAACCATTGCCTTGTGGCAAGAAAACAACGGCGAAAAAGACCATCATCACGCCCAGCATTTTAAATGTGCTTTTTAAATTAAGCAGATCTTTTAAGATCAATCCTTTCATTATTTTTGCCCCCTTACATAAAATAACATAATTTCTTCAATGGTTACCCCATCCACAACCGCCTCCGGATATTTTTTACGGATAGCCGCCTTATCTGTCACCAGCACCTCAAAACTGAACTGATTCTTGCGATAACGGATAAACTCACTGCCCTCGAGTTTGCGGAAGTCTTCTTCGCCGCATTTCAAAATCCCCATTTGGGAAAGCAGGGTCTCTTTTTCTTCGTCAAGCAGAATTTCGCCCTGGTGAATAAAGACAATATAGTCCGCAATCTTATCGAGATCACTGGTAATATGGGACGATATCAAAATGGCATGTTCTTCATCCTGGATAAACTCCATAAAGACATCGAGGATTTCCTCCCGGACAATCGGATCCAGCCCGCTGGTGGCTTCGTCTAAAATCAGCAGCTCCGGTTCGTGGGATAGCGCCACCGCAATCTGCAGCTTCATTTTCATCCCCCGGGAAAATTCTTTGATGATCTTATTTTCCGGCAGCTTGAATTTTTTCAGATACTGCTGATACAATTTCTGATTCCAGTTTTTATAGATGCTGGCCAGCATCTTTGAGATATCACCCGTTTTTAAATTATCGTGGAAGTTGCAACCATCCATCACAACCCCGACTGACGCTTTTATTTTTTTCTCATCTTTTAGGTTATCCATGCCCAGCATCTCAATGGTTCCCCCATCCCGTTTGATCAGATTCAGGATTGCTTTAATGGTCGTGGTTTTACCAGCGCCATTCTCACCGATAAAGCCGACAATACTGCCTCTGGGCACCTTAAAACTGACATCTTTGAGTTGAAAATCCTGATAGTTTTTGTTTAAATTTTTAATTTCAATGGCATTCGTCATGTTATTCTCCCTTATACAATAGTTCTAACAATTCACTGAGTTCGGCCCAGGAAATATCGCTGCTTCTGGCAATATCCACCGCTTTCTGCAAAAACTCCTCGGCCAGCCGCAGTTGCTCTTCCCGGATAAATGATAAGTTCTGGTTGGCCACAAAACTGCCTTTACCGGTGACGGTTTCAATAAAGCCATCCCGTTCCAGATCCGAGTAGGCCCGCTTGGTGGTAATCACACTGATGCGCAGCTCCTTGGCCAGAAAGCGCATGCTTGGCAGCGCTTCACCGGGACTCAGTTCACCGCTGATAATCATCTTCTTGATTTGCTGGGCAATCTGTTCATAAATCGGTTTGTCACTGGAATTGCTAATGACAATATTCAACTTACCACCTCATTTCGCTTGTCTTAGTGTATATATACTATATATACACTATAAACTCTTTTCCCTTACCTGTCAAGTTTTTAATCAAAAAAAATAAGCGAGATGATCTCGCTTATTCCCAGCACTGAACGCTTAGTTTTTTCTGGAGGAGTTTCAGCTTTTCCCGTTCCGATTTGTAATTGGGGAGTACCTGCTCAACGATTCGCCAGAAGTTGGGGGAATGATTCATTTCAATCAGATGGGCCAGCTCGTGGACGACCACATAGCGAATGGTGGCCTCTTCGGCCATCACCAGATACCAGGAAAAATTGAGATTACCGGCTCTGGAGCAGGAACCCCAACGAGTGCGGGCACCGTTTATTTTGACAGCCTTGGGCTCTAATCCCATATGTTTGGCCAGATCTTTTACCATATCGCCGAGCACCTTTTTTGCCAGCGTTCGGTAGACACCCACCAGACTGGTTCTTAATTCCTCGGCCGACATCTGGGCATAAGCATAAAAGTGCTGGCCATCAAAACCGAAAGCTGGTTTTTCGACTGGCTCCAGAGGAAATTCGTGGCCCAGGAATAGGAGCTTGGCCCCAAACCGCAATGCAAAATTCTCCCGCTCTGTCACCTGTTGGGCCACCGCCCCGTGGTGGGTGTCAATCCAATGTTGGTGCTGGGCTACAAAATCCGCTACGACCTTCTGCGGGGTTCCATTGGGAACCCGCACCTCAATTTCAGCGTTCTTAGTGATATAGAGTCCCATCGTTTTTCGTTTTGAATACTTGATTGTATAATCCCTTGTCATTGTTGTCCTTTTATATTTTAATCCATTTATTTTTCAATTCGCACCTTGCTGCCACCAACTCCGGCTTCGCCGGGGGTAATCAGCAATTTAACCGGCATCCGGTTCTTGATCGATTCCACATGGCTGATGATCCCCACCTTCAGGCGATCGTTATGCAGCATTTCGATGGAATTCATCACCACCTCCAGGGCATCTTCATGTAGCGAACCAAAACCCTCATCGAGAAAGAAAAATTCCAGCGGGGCCCGTCCTTTTAACTGGATTTCGGCGGACAGCGCCAGCGCCAATGCTAATGAGGCCAGAAAGGTTTCCCCACCGGACAGGGTTGAGGCGTCCCGGGCCGCGCCGCCATTTTTGTAGTCCCGGATAATGAATTTCCCCTCATCGTCAGCTTCCAGTCCGTAATTACCGTTGCTGATCTCAGTGAGCCGTTTGGATGCCGCAATGGAGATGTACTTAAGTCGGGAAACGGCCACAAATTCGACAAATCGCTTGCCCGAAAACAATTTTTCCAGATCAGCTATCAGACCCAGCCGGTGATCCACCTGTTCCTTTTGCTCTAAATAGTTCGCCAATTCAGCCAGTCGCTTTTCCAGCTCATCAACACTGGTTTTTAAGCGGATATCCAGAACTTTCTGTGTTTCGATATCTGCTTCCAGGCGCTGATGAACCGAGCAAATCTCAGCATAGGCGACATCGGTCATTTCCCAGCCATTAATTTTCTGGTTCAGATCTTCCAGCCTGCCCGCTAATTTGGTGTGACTCTGACGATAACCCTCTATTTCCATTTCCAGATTTTTAATGGTTTGATCCGGGATACAGGCGTTTAAAGCGGCGATCAAATCAAGAAAGCCATGCGCCATCAGTTGTTTTTTTAACCCTGCCGCGGTGATATCGTATTGGCTTTCCAGCGTTGTCAGATTTGCTTTTTGAATGGTTACCATTTCCTGTGTTTTCTCGTAGGCTTCCCGCGCCGCATCCAGCTTTGTTCTGGCCGTATTCCAGGCGTTTTCGATCCATTTTATATTACCTTGAAACTTATTTTTCAGTTCATCCAGCTCAGGCAATGGGTAGTCTTTTCCCAGTTTTTCCTCAATGGCACTTTTCTTTTCCTTAAACTGCTGAGCCTTTTGGCCGATCAGCAGCAAAAATTCCTGAACCTGTCGGTTGACCCCATGAATGACTTCACTCTGTTTTTCCAGCTGTTGCTGTTGGTCATTAACGGCCGTTTCCAGTTTTTCAAGATGATCCATCAATTCGCTGCGACGCTGATCGAGCTTTTTTATGGTTTCATTGGCGGCGTAAAAATCATAAGCTTTATTAACCTTGAGCTGCTTTCTTAATTCCGCCCCTTCTGTCTCCAGCTCTGCACAAGCTGTTTCTTTTTTGCTTTTAAGCACTTCCAATTCCCGGGTCTGAAGCAGTAGCGCTTCCCGACTTGCGTTTTTTTCTTTAAGATCCCCTTCCAGCTTCAGTAACTGGTTTTTGGCCTCCTGATTTCGGGCTTCCAGCTTTTTTAAACGTTCTTCCCAAACTTCCAGTTCCTGACTCCGCTTCGTATTGGCAGCCACCAGCAATTCCGGCTGTCCTTCGGGTATCGCTTCACCAAGACTGGCAATTTCAGTTTTTAGCTGCTTCTGATTTTCAACCAAGGTGGTGAAACTGCCGGTTAGCTGGGCAATTTCAGCAGTCAGTTCGCTTAATTCCTGCTCCTGTTGCTGGTGGGCTTTTTTTATCACCGCCTTGCGAATGGCGTCATCCGATTCATCCCGATCCTCGGCGAAAGGATGTTTTGTTGCGCCGCAAACCGGGCAGGGTTTTCCATCCTTTAACAATTCTCTTAGTTTAAGGCCGAAATTCTTGTTTTCCAGCTGGATCAGTTCTTCTTCCACTGCTGCCATCTTTTCTTTTAAAAGCTTTTCCGCCGCCTTTTTTGTCCCAATGGTCTGAATCAGGGCATCGATCTGACTTTCCAACGCAATCATACTTGCATTTGCCTGTTGTTGTTTAAGAAAAAGATTCTGGCAGTGAAGCGCCGCTTCCTTTTCCTTTCCGATACTATCCCAGCTCGCTGGCCGGGCCTTTTCGAGAGCAATAAGCTCCTGCTCAACAACTGCTTGCTCGGCTTCTTTTACCTGCTTCTGCGCTTCCAGGTTCTTCTCGCTTTCAAGCAATGTATTGATCTCAGTCTGGTTTTTATTAAGGCGTATTTGATCGTCCGCTATTTCATTTTTTAATCGGATTATTTCTTCGGTAACGGCCATCCCCCGGGTGATTTTTTGGCGATAGTCCGGTTCGATCCGACATTGTTTTTCTTCCCGTCGCTGGGCAATCAGTTGTTTTTTTTCTTTTTCCAGTTCTTCCTGCAACCTGGTCTTGTCATTTTCCAGGTTGATTTTTTGATGATTCGCCTCATCCATTTTTTTATTCATCTCACGAATTTCTTTATCCAGGGCCAGCTGAGCTTGTTTCCAGCCAATGGCATCATCCACCTTTTCCAGCTTGCTCTGAAATTTGAAGAGGTTTTCGGTTTTATAGGTATCGGTTTGATTAAAGCTTTTTTCACATGTCTCTTTTTCATCAAACAATTGGGACAGCTTTTCTTCGCTGTCAGCCAAGCTGCGCCGACCCCTTTCAACCTGGGTTTTTAGCGTTTCAAAGGCTTCCAGAAAGGGACGCACCTCTAATGCCTTTTTTCCCAGCCGCAGTTGCTGTTCCTTGCTTTTTATTTCAGCACTTCTCGCTTCCAGGTCCGTAAGTGCTGCTTTGGTATCTTTTTGCTCTGCCAGCAAGGCCATTAATTTTTTTGCTTCTAACAACTGGATATCGAGCGTATTAAACTTTTCCCGGTTTGTTTGAAGCTGGCGCTGATTTTCTTCATAACTGTGCTTTTTTTCGGCCAGCGCTTCCGGAGTAACACCCTCATAGGTATTCATGCTGCCGAGGATTTGGTTTTGCTTTTCCACTTCCCTGATCCGCTCGGACTTGAGCCGATTGGCAAGATCATCCCCATATTTGGACAAATTAAACAGCCGCTCCAGCATATCCCGGCGGGGCTTGCCCTCCAGCTTCAGAAAATCGCTGAATTTACCCTGGGGCAGCACCACGGTTCGGGTAAAATCGGTCAGACCCAGGCCAATGATTTCCTCGCAGGCATTGGTCACCTCGGTGGTTTTATCCGCCAACACCAGCGGCCCTTGCGGTCTTAATTCCAATAACTGGCATTTTCCCTGATTGATGCCTTCGTTTTTATTGCGCTTAAACTCCCGACTGACCTGATAGGTTTTTTCCTCCGCACCGTCGATGACAAACTCATAGACGACACTGGCCTTGTCGTCGTTGACATTGATGTAATTGGAGCTGTTGCGGGACAGCTTGCCATAAAGCGCCAGGGTAATGCCATCGAGAATCGTCGATTTACCGCTACCGGTAGGGCCAAAAATGCCAAAAATACCCGCCTCGGTCAGGGTTTCAAAATCAATTTGCTGTTCGTCCTGAAAACTGTTAATGCCTTTAATTTTTAGCCTTATCGGTCTCATTGTTTATCCTCCTCAACAACCAGCGACAGCAGCAGTTCCAGCACCTCATCATCGGCTTCGGTGCCCCGTTCCCGGCGGTAAAATTCTTTAAAGACATCGCCAAAGGATTTCTCTGTCAAGGCTTCCAGGCTAGCCTCAGTTTCTAAAGTGGTCAGCCGGGGGATTACTTCCAGAATATCATTCTTATGGGCCTTCATTTTTTTGATTTCATCTTCCCGGATATAATGATCCGTCTCAATTTCCAGATAAACCCAGCAGGATCGATCCGCATTGGCCGCGCATCGGGCGATGGCATCATCGACATTGTCACATTTCCAGACTTCGATGGGCTTGTATACTTTCAGATCTATTTCACTGATTTCATTTTTGACTGTAACGCCATTGCTAACAACAATTTCAGCGATTATGCATTTTTTCCCGTAGGCAATTTCCCGGCGGTTAAAATGAATCGGTGACCCGGCATAGCGGCCCCGGCCATTGGTACCGGGAATTACCTGTGGTTTATGAATGTGTCCCAATGCGATATAATGGGCTTTTTCGGGAAAGCACTGGCCATCGACAATATAGGTGCCGCCCAGCTGAATGGTTCGCTCTGAACCGGCTTCCTCGCTGCCCATGGCAAAGATGTGAGTGGTCACCAGATTGATGGTATCGTCTCTGAAATGGCACTCCAGTTGCGAAAAATAGCTGTGAATCCGATCACTGTAGGACTTTTGATTTTCGTCTTCGGCGGTGGTCAGATCATATAAAACCTCATTGAGCCGTTTTTCACTGGGATAGGGCAAGAGCAGAATCACGGCCCGCTCGCTGTTGATCTCCAGTTCCACATAACCTTCTCCCGCTGCCACCACCTGATGCTGGCCGTAAGCCCCGGTGGGGATGATCGTTTTGGGTACTCCGGCCATCAGAATACCATGATCCCGGGCCAACGGTCCCGGCGCTTCAAGCCGCTGGGGATTATCGTGATTACCGGCGATCACCAGAATCAGCCGTTTGCCACCGTCGGACAATTGCTTTAAGGTCTCATAAAACAATTCCTCGGCCCGGGCTGGCGGATTATAGCTGTCATAAACATCCCCGGCGATGATCAGCAGATCTATTTTTTCGTCTTTGACGATTTTAACAAAGTCCGCCAGAAAGCAGGCCTGCTCATCCATCCGGCTATGACCTTCAATATTTTTGCCTAAATGCCAATCGGCGGTATGTAATATTCTCATTTGGGTGTCCTCACTCGTATCCGTTTTGTTTATTATCCCACAGCCGCTTTTTTTTGTATAGACTAAAAAAAGCTCCGGCCAATGCCGGAGCGAGAGGTTATTGTGCTTCTATCACCATTGTTCTGCTAAAGCGTATAATCATTAATCAAAGTTTGTCATTGCACTCTCTTTTGAAGCAAATAAGCCTCTTGTCAAATAAAATCCAGCCAGGGTCGGGATGAGATAGAAAGCTGGCGCATTTGTAATCAAAGCCGAGTTGAAATTCATATATGAGAAAAGAATAGCTGCCGGTGTGTAAGGCATATAATATAAAAAGCCAACAATAAATGCAATAATCAGAAACGGTCCGTTTATTTTAATTTTAAGTGTTGCTGGTTTTCTGGTCAATAATTCTAACAACATTCCAAACATCATGCTAATCAGAGGTAGCGTAATAGCCATAAAGAAAAAACCATCACTGAAAAAAAATGGCAAGGTTGAATTAAAGTTTGAATCGATCGGACTATTCTTTACTACAAATTTCACCTTTTCAATAATACCTATATAGATTATCACTGATGGTATAACCAGATACGGATAAATCTTTTCTAAAATTCGCAAAACAAGGGCTTCCTTTCTATAAAAACGCTTCACTATTTTTCAGCTATCCATTATTATAATTTATTGGTCGGTGTTTGTAGACGACCTACCTGAAAACAAACTCTCAAACATAAAGAATCCAGATAAAATCGGAATCAGGCATATTAATTGGGTCATAGATTTTTCACTATAAATAATCGCTGGCATTGGCACAAGGATACCTAGATGTATCATAAAATATATCGCTGCACCTATAAGCGCAATCACAACATAGAATAGATCAACTTTAAGTCGCAGCTTTCCACTCTTACACATAAAATGCAGTAGAAAGCCAAGCATAAACCATTTAAAAAATCCAATCAGCATCATCCCCCAAAAACGACTTGAATAAAAACCATAACTCAGCGATTCCATCGTATTAAAGCTGTTCTGAATGGATATGACCCAAGTATCCATCAGTATAAAAAATAGCAGATACCCGATCATTAAAGCAACGTTTATCATTTTTTCCTTCATATCATCATTCTCCTTGTCTGAACAACACCGTCTGCTACTGCCGCAACCAGGGCTGGGCAGACTTTTCTCCCCTTTTATAATTCTGTATGGTGCAGTTCTTATTACTCAATCAGCAATTTTAATTTGTGATAATTAAAATCATTCAGGCCCAGTTTAAGCACTTCTTTGTTTTTCAAATGGACAACTAGAGAGTATGTATCCAACGTTTTTTTCTTCATCTCGTACCGGTCAATATCCTTGATATCAATAACCCTTGAAAAATTGTAGATTAAATAATTGTTACAGATATAAGCCGTATTGTGGAAGATCGATAGATACCAGATAATAGGAATAAAACCGTAGATAATTAAATGATGCGGCTTATCAAAATCCGCATTTGTAAGACTTAATAGACCAATAATGTACAACAGCTTTCCCAACAGAATTTGAAAATAGCCGGAATAATTGCCAATACTTAACTTACCCTCATAGGGATATTTAAAGATAATTCTAAATCTCAGATTGATATAGAAGAAGATGACGGCAAAGCCAATCAAAATTATGGTGTCAATAGGGTTATCAACCTGAAACAATAAGTAAACCGATAATCCCAGGATTATGATTAGTAGTCCTAAATCAAGATAATATTGTTTTTTCATTTTCAAGCACCTCCGCTATTAAAATCTCCAGTATGACCGCGAGTCTTTATTTTGAATTTTTGCATTCGCCGGAATTTTGGTCAAAATCCCATAAAATGACAGGACATCCAGACTCGATAAAACCATATTCATAATCGCAATTTTTGATAAAAGTGGGTAATTTATATTTGAGATCATTAAAAAAAGAACGGGTATAACCGTTAAACAATGATCGGCAATATTAAACCCCAATAAAAATCTTTCTTTTTTTATATCCCATAAATATGTTGCGTAAATAGCACCTCTATACGTTCCAATAAAAATATCCCTTGATGAAATTTTATCTGGAAAAACTATCACATGTAGCATTTCATGAATGGGCACTAAGGCTAATAAAATCACAAAATCTTGAAAACTATCAATCATACTCAAATGATAATCCGCTCCCAGCCGGATCTTTAACATCAGCCCAATAATAAACATGGAAATGAGAATAACTGGAATTGACATCAAACAACGTTTTAAAAAACTCGGCTCATCAATGGCATGATAACCCTCATTCTCAGGATCAAAGTCGTTGTTTTCCGGAATTTTTTCAAATAGAAATCTCATGATGCTGGCTCCTTTTATGTCTTTTACTGGCCTAAATCTACCACACATTTTCATTTGTGCGAGATTATGTTGAAATTGATGTATTTTTTTGTAGTGTTCTAAGATTCTTATTCAAATTTAAAGCGGTATCATTACCCCAACCTTTCGATCTCATAACGCAGCTGCAAAGCTCTGATTTCTTTTCGCTTTAACTGACTAATTGGCAGACAGTCCGAATTTGACATCCTGACCTCATTATATTTAAAGGTGACGACATGTTCATAATTAACCAGATAAGATTTGTGAATCTTCATGAATTGATCACCTTCTAGCTGGGGGTAGATATCCCCTAGCTTGCCGTAAAACATATCTTCTCCCGTTATCGTGGTGATCTTAATCTCCGATTCACACTTTGAAAATAGAGTATATTTTTGATGGGAATCTTATATGTCACGGCTGCCTTTCGATAGCAGAAAACGCCCCCCAGGCAGCCATTTAATTTCATTGCCAGATTAATGTCTTTTATCAGCATTGCTGCATTAATGGGTTTTGAAAGAAAATGCATCGGGCGTACTTCAAAAAGATCTTTATAATAATTTTCTTTCCCAGACACATAGACAATCTGCATCGTTTGATTATCCATCTCCTCGCGGATTTTCCGACCCAGCTCAAGACCATTTAGACCTTCCATTTCAATGTCCAGAAAGACCAGATCAAAATCATGTTCATGTTTTATAAACTCAGCCAGTCTTTCACCAGAATAAAACACATCAATTTCGATTTCCTCGACAAAAATACCTTGGTTTTCTAAAATAATCCCTTCTAATTGAGAACAGATGGCTTTTTTATCATCACATATCCCGATTCTAAACATTTTGGCACCTCTTTTCTAGACAATAAACTCATTTTACCGGAAAATAAAACAACTGTCCAGCCGTGCTAATAATATGAATGCGAATTTATAAACTGTAAGCAATAAAAAACAGTACCAACGAACAATTTTTTGTTCGTTGGTACTGTCAACACTTTCAATAGTAAAAATGTCTATTTATTAGTTGATGGCATCCACAGCGGTCATCAACTCCGAAATCGAGCTGTACCAGTTTTTAATCATATGGCGCATCAGCCCCACCTGTTCAGCTTTGGCCAGCAGCCCAAAGATTGGAATTTTGGAGCCGTAAGCCGCACCGATTTCAGCCCAGGCATCACAGCCGGATGGCCCGACGTAGATAATCAGGTCGGCACTGGTAACCGATGAGATACAAAAATCAAAAACCCGTGTTCCTTCAGCTGACTCAATAAAATGCGTCAGCTCTTTTTGCGAAAGAAAGGCTTCTTCCGGCCGTCCTTCCCGGATCCAGGACAGGATTGTGTGGCCCCGGCTTTCCAATAAATCAGTCAGCATTTCAACCGCATGCTGATGCTTCCATGATGCAGCAATATATATTCTCATGATTCCTCCACTTTGCGAATAAGATAAGCTCTCTGTTTATTATAACCGGCTCTGCTCTTATTCACAAGTAGCGGTTGTCTCTCCAATCGGGAATACCGTGCTGCACCAGTCAAATTATCATTGGATAATTTATTTTACCGCACTGCCGGCAACTTTGACGTTTTTCTTCTGTGGTTTGACTTTACTGCCATTGCCACTGAGCCAAATATAGCCCTTACCCACGGATAACCCCTGCACCACAGTGGTAAACAGCACAATGGCATA
>NZ_DJGY01000033.1:0-8588 GCF_002435675.1 Acetobacterium sp. UBA5834
CAAAAAACATCTAACTCGATCACTGCAAACCCATGTTATCTAAATCGCTCTGTCACGTTCAAAATCACGTCTTTGGACTTGTTCCCAAAACCCGATGTTTTCACGATTTTTGCTCATCCGATTTTTACGTTCAAACCTCGGAAACCCTTTATTTCAAGGCTTTTCTACACTTTTACTTCTCAACCCTTGACATCAATACGACCGGCTCAACGTGTGTTGGGTGCGTGAAAAAGATCAAAAAGATAAATTTGATAAATTGGTTTTCATTACGTTAGATTTTCTAGATTTTCATTTTTTTACTGTTTATGAAAATCCTTTCCCTCTCCTAACTTTAGAGCTACAACGTAGTGTGTAGCATACGCTTCTTCTATTCTTGAATCTCCGGATTTACTAAAACGCAAAGGAATCTTCCTGCCTTTTACACCCCACTGATTGTATGCAGTCCATGAGGGCTTCATATGATTCTGTTTCGCATATGTCCTAAGCTCTCTCATTATAAAGGACAGGTTACTCAAGTTGGATTTACATACCTGTTCAAGATACGGCACATGCCCAAACCTCCAGCTTTCATAATCCTTGACTGATAATATGCCTACACCCATTATCACATCTATAGGAGATATATAAATCTTTTCTTGCAATATGTTGTTCATGACCGAGTATATCTTCCGCTTCAATTCAACATTATTCATAGGCTGTTTTTCCTTTTCCGAAGCATGATTTACCTCCATTCCCCGGACATTTTTATATTAAATAACCCTGACGCCTGTAATGCCTGGGTAATCTCGCTTTTGAAGGCTGAATGCCGGGGATATTTGCTCCTATATCTTTCAATGAAATCCATACCCTCCTGCTTTTCCTCTCTGTTCGCTAAAACCTCTGCCATTGCGACCAATAGTCCGGCTGCTTTATGATAACTCCCTCGATGCTGGTTACTGACAATTGCATCTACCCGGTGTCCTATCTCATCCCTACACCATTTTAAATAAAATTCTTCTTGTTCCTTGGTTAGCTTTATAGACTTTTTTATAAAATCAATAACCTTTAGGTACTTCTCAATATATTCCTTATTTGCATTATCACTTGTATTTTTAATAGCATCCTCCCATTGTTTGCAAAGAATTTTTGAATGCATTCCTTCCTTTGATAAAACTGCCATCATAAAAGTAACAAACAATGGTTTGGGATTCTCACTGGAGCTCCATCCAAGGGGACCTTTGCCTTTGCACATTTCAAATACCTTTTCATACTTTCCACTTAGAAGCAAAGTATTGAATAATACTCCTTCGGTTGCAAAAGATGCACTTTGCTCTCTATTGTGGTAGTTGCTTTCAGGTATCCTACCTTTACCTTGAAGTTCCATCACCCTCTGTTCAGCTTCATCTTGAATTTCTTCAAAGCAAGCACATTCAATAGCACTAATATATAAGTCAAGTAAATATCCTATAGAAGGATCGGAATAAAAGCTTTCCCTATACCCTTCCAGTTTCAGCTCATTATCATTCAATCTTTCTCCTATCCTTGAAATGGCTTCTGCTATTTTAGCCCTTACCGCATAATCCCGAGGAATTCTGGACAATCCTTCTCTGGCAACCTGAATAACTGAATCTTTATCGTCTTCCATCTCCAAATCCGCAATCCAATCCAAATATGCTTTAGGATATTTCGCTGCATATTGCCTTGCAAACTCAGAAATAGCCGGGATACCCCCCTTAATAAAAACAGCTTCCCTCAGTAACTCGCTGACATTTATCTGACTTTCACTTTTCAAATATTCAATCCAATTTGTTAGAAAAGCATCAAAATTCGGTAACACAGAGTCTAAGGCATCCATAATATTTTTTAGTTTGATTCCATGGGCCAGATATCCATATTCATTCATTGATCTATACAGCGAAGCGGGCCTCTCTTTAGAAGCGGAATTCATATATACGGATCTCAGAAAGAGTGCAACCTGCTCATCTATATCCGTTTTTAACATATTGCTGTAATCCGGATCGCCAGGAAGATGCCCCGGTTCCCATCCCATCTCCAATATATCGAATAACCTTATATATGCCGCTTCGGCCAGCTTATATTTCCCTCGCAGCAATAATTTTCTTGCTTGCAGAAAAAACTCGTCCATTTCCTCCGCCCAGCTTTCGTCACCCCAATCTCTTTCCTCTTGGATAGCATCATCCCAGCCCCATCCATCGCAATATTCACCATTCTCCACTCTCTGTGCAAAAGCTTCTATCTCATCCATCAGCGTATCCTCATTGGAAATAACTTCTTCATTCTGCCTCAAACGCATTAATTTGTCCAAAAACTCTTGCCTTCCTGAAGGATGTTCTTCGCTGGCCCAGTTCAATATCAGGTTTCGGAAATCTTCTGTAGAAAGATTTCTTAAACGGCTCCTTACTTCTTCCATAAATTCTTTATAACTTAATACACCCATGCTTCTTCTCTCTCTTCATTATGTTTGATTTAGTATTTCATCAAGCGTACCTATTAATTCGTTTGCAATACTCAGGTTATCCAACCTCATGATACTTTCTTCGGAATTTCCAAAGCTCAAAAGATTTATGCTGCCATACCAAACAATCCTCTGATCAATCACCGCAAACTTTTGATGGATATTTGATTTAAAAATAATACTGGCTCCTGTATTCTTTATAGAACTAATCATCTCCTCAAAGGTAAGCCTGTCCCTTTCCTTATAATCTGTTTCAGGCAGGGTAATGATGGTAAGCTTTGCACCATTGTTAATCCCGGTCATAAAAATACTTAACATCTGATCTAAACGTTTTTTAGTAACATAAGGACTGACAATGACAATGTCTGATTTAGCAGACGTAATATCATTACTGAAAACTGTTAGGAAGTTGCTATTGTCAAAAATCGTATTAATAGATTCAAAAGACCTGCTGTCACCCTTAGCCGAATATCCGATAGAGGCATATCCCTTCAATCTTTTTTGATACATGCTTTCAATTACACCTACATGTGCATCCACATAATCATAAATCTGAACTTCACTCTTATTCTGATATAATCTGTGGAGCCTGCCCGCATACTGTTGAACTGTACCTTTCCAGGCTACAGGCATTGCAAGAAACAAAGTATCAAGTCTTGGTTCGTCAAAACCCTCGCCAACAAATTTGCCGGTTGCAACTATGACAAAATTACTCTCTTCCGGTATACTTGAAAGTCTTTCAAGCGCAGCTCTTCTTTCCTTTGCAGACATACCTCCTGTTAATATAATAACATTCGGGAGTACTTCCTTTAAAGAGCTTGCAATCACTTCAACATGTGCAGTTCTTTCAGTTAGAACAATGGGATTGCGGCCCTCATTTGCACTTTCAATAACATCATCTACGATTAATTTGTTACGGATCTGACTGGTGCTGATTTCAGCATAAATTTGTCCAATAGACCATTCCTTTTCATCCTGGCCGATAGGTTTTCTGAAAGGAGTAAAGCGCGGAATGACATAATGCTCAAAAGGTCTTTTTTCAGCCTGTTTTCTGGCATCCACTCTATACCTGACCGGACCGCAATGCATGAATATGATGGGGTGGTGTCCGTCCTGCCTTACCGGGGTTGCTGTTAATCCGTAAACATATTTGCCATCCACGTTTTTTAATATCTGTTCGAAACTAAATGCCGGAACATGATGGCATTCATCTACTATCACCATGCCGTAGTTGCGGATAAAGTCCTTAACCTCATCTCCCTTTACCAATGACTGCATGATAGCAACATCAATGATGCCACTTAGATTGTTTTTTCCTCCCCCTATCTGACCAATAATACTTCTGCTCTTTTTTCTGCCTCTATTCTTAATTTCTTCAGAAGGAAGGGCTTCTCTGATTACGAGAAACTGGTTCAAACGCTCCTTCCACTGCTCTAATAATTGCTGAGTATGAACAAGTATAAGAGTATTTACTTTTTTTACTGATATAATTTTCGCTCCGATAACGGTTTTGCCAAATGCAGTCGTTGCGGATAATACACCGATGTTATATTGTATCATTGAATTAACAGAATCTTCCTGCTCATCACGAAGCTGGCCGTTGAATTCAACGTCAATCTGTTTTCCTGAATAGCTTTTATCAATCCATTTGACATCCACCTTGTGAACATTAAACAGGTTTATCAGATCAAGCTCACATCCCCTTGGAAGACACAAGTACTCAGGCGTCTCGTCAGATAAGGAAATAATTCTTGGCTTATCAAAAGTCGGCAATCTCATAGCTTGAGCCTTATAAAAGTCAGGGTTTTTAAAGGCTGCCATACGTTTAATAATATTCAATGCTTTATGTGAAAAGCTATTTTTACTAATGTAAAGCATATTTGCTTTGGTTATATAAACAGTGTCAGGAAAATCAGACTTGCATAATTTATAATTTGTCTTGCTTCTCTCCCATGGCTTGCATTCTTCATCTTCATTCTGCCTTAAATCACCCAATTCACTGCCACTGCATAGTTGCGAAATATATAGGTCAATTTCACTTTCACTGAGCTTTCGAATAGTGCTCAAAAAACTCCATTGATCCTCATAGGGCCGGAGGTTTTCATCTATAAAAACACTGTTGTTGTTTCTTCGAGCATTTAATTGTAAAGGTAATGCGATGAGATTCCCAAGACCACCTTTAGGAAGTGTATCCTGATTTGGAAACAAGCGGTCATATGAAGAAAATTTGATTTCATGCCTTTTAACCATAGCATGTGTAAGAAGTGCTGTACCAAATTTTCTGGCCGACGCAGCGCTCACCTTGTCATCAAAAAAGAACCATACATGCGCTCCATTCCCTGAACGAGAACGTTCAACTGCAAATGGAATATTTTTTTCTGCACAGATATCCCTCATGGCTGATATATCTTTTTCCCAGCCTTCATCATCGAAATCAATAGCGAGGAAATAGCAGGTTTCATCCGGTAGCATAGGATATATGCCAAAAACATCTTTGCCCCTGAGATGCTTGTCTATTGCTGCAAAGTCAAAATTTGCATAATTTCTACTATCGCATTCGGAGCATTTAATCCTTGGCTTATTACAAAATCCTCTTGCCCACTCATTCAAACATACAGGAGAATACCCCGATTTACCCTCTTTGTTTTGCCACCTTTTTGCATAGACATCATCCCTGCCTCTAAACAATGACATAAACAGGTTAATTTTATCCTCGGGGAGCTACTATTGGTTACATATCCTGGTTTGACTACCTCAACTGCCTGGATGTTATTTATCTCTATTGAGGCTTGAGTATCATTTTTTATATAGGGTGATGTCATTGGCAATCCAAGCCGTTTCCTATAGTCCTCATTTTCATTTTTTAACCTTTGATTTTCCTCCAGCAGCTTCTGGTATTTTTCGAAAAGCTCATTATATTCCATTTTCCCTTACTTCCCAATACCCGTTTTTTCTTGAACCAACCCTCTCAATAATTCCTTTCTTTTTTAAATCAGATATGTTTGCCTCTATATTTCTTTTTTCTTTTTGATATACCAAAAATTTTAGAAAGTCCAACTGTTGTTATTCTGCTGTCTTATTTCATAAGTTCAGTAATCTTCATTTGAGTTTCATTTAATCCGATGTTTATACCGATATTTATACCGAAGTTTCCCGAAGTTTTTCTGCGGAATAAAATTGTGAAAAAGCCTGTTATTTCAAACTCCGGTTCAGGTATTCCAGCTTCTTTACAGGCTTTTCTCATCCTGTTGATGCCTGTCCCCATTTTTTCTATATAGTGAATATGGTGTAATAGGGAAGCAATGGTAGGATTCCTCGTTATACTCTTCTTTCCGAAGTCTTCTAAAGTCATACCGTGAGGAAGGGAACCAGGATTGCTGATTTCAACCTGGTCATCAAAAATCTCAACCATCACATTGGCACCTTTTTCAAAATAATCCCTGTGGCAAACTGCATTGACAACCGCTTCCCTGATTGCTATTTCAAGTATTTCAAGAATCTCTTTCCTACGTATTTCTTTGATTTCATATCTCAAGTTTAAATGCTTCTTAAGAAATAAAATGGCTTCATCAATAATAGTAACCAAATCGCCAATCAAATCTTTCCGGTCAAGAACTGTTATCTTTTCGGTTCCTTTATATAAAGCACATATCACTTGAGCCTGCGGAATATATTTCATTGTCTCTTTTAAAAAAAGCACTCCCGCATTTGTTAGATAAGTTTTTCCTTCTGACTGTATAAAAGCAATAATTTCATTTCGACCAAGCTTTTGAGAATTCGGGCCGACTCTGAGGAAAAATCCCTTTGAGCAACTGTACGACTTTTCTTTCCTTCTGGCACTGACAGGATGATGATAATATTATTAAAAACATCAAGTTTTACAGTTTAGTCCGGTTGAATCTGCCTTAGCGTGTCCTGGATACGGGAACGGACGGTATTACTGATATCAGTACCAGTAATTTTGCCATTGTCATAAACACCTATAAATATACGTCCGCCGGATGCATTTGCAAAAGCGAATACTTCTTCCACAAGGTTCTTATCCACACTTTCTTTGAATTCAACTTTATATCTTTCACCCTCTTGAAGGATGATTTCAAGTTCAGTCTGTGTCATAAAATTCAACCTCAACTTTTTATGATTTACAATACCTGTACTGCTTGGTAAATATCGTTATCGTTATTTTATTCCCTAAGAAGAATTTATGCAAGATTTATACTCAATTTTCTATTCATGCCCGCTTTTTACCGAATATCTTTTTTATACACTCAAGGGTAACCCAAAATCAGAAGATTTCCCAAGTGCCCCAAGCTCTCTATCCATCAGTATTCACACGTTCGATCCTCACGACGGTTTCCACATGTTTTGAGTTGAATTGATAGCTATCAAAAGTACGTTTTCAATCCCTGTTTTTGTTGGGAACACACACATCCAAGCTCGTAGATGGAAACATATCAAAATTAACTATGGTTTGGGGAATAAATCAAAGGTAATTTTAACACTATTGGGCAGGAAGTTTTCCATCTTGATAGTGTTACAATTGATGTTGAGTAATACAAAATACCCACATTGAGTCATTAAATAAGAACACCTCACTTTTGGTTTGACAACAGTAGTGAGGTGTTCTTTTGTTAGAAACCCTTCTTGAACTCAAAAAGCTCGTCGCACCAATCTATTCAGTAGCTGGAAGATCTTCCAAAAAACAGTCTGAAATCTTTCGTTCGCTGATTCTGATGGTTTGTTTGAGTTTGCCTTTGAATAAATGGGTGGATAAACTCTTGAACAATCCAGTTTTGCAGATTACTTGCGGCTCAATCGGGGTGCTGCCCTATCCTGTGTATGAGTAAAAGCAGTTAAAGCGTAGCACCACTTTTCATCAGGGTGTCAATGTCAAATCTCTGCGCCGCAACTGTTAAATTTCAGCGTCGCAAGTGTAAACCCTATCCGGTTCGCAGTGTAAAACAGCGCCGACATATTCAATATGCACCTTCTCATTAACTATATCGCAGTTCAAATTGATACAATATCTGCCGAATCCACTTCATGGACCCTGGAGTGGATTCGGCAGATAATAGTGCTTTATTTTACACCACTTTCCAGCAAACGGGTATGGCTTATCTTATAGTTCCTGCCTTAGCTGTATCGAAATCCCATTGGGATCATATACCCAGAAATAGCGACTTTTGGCGTCTGGCGTTTTTATTTCGGAAGGATTGAGTCCTTTCGACTGAACTAGTTCGTGCTTTTCATCCAGGTCTTCTGTTTCAAAGCAAAGGGAGACTCCTTTACCTTCCAGTTTTGGAGTTTGCGGCATGCAAACCAATTCAATTTCCGTTTCTCCCTTGCCGTTTCCCAAAAACACCACTTCTCCCATTCCTGTTTTGATGCGGCGGGAAATCGTCATTTCAATGACTGTTTCGTAAAATTCGATCGATTCCTCAAGTTTTTCAACCATCAAAGTAACTTGTTTGAAATGCATAACAAATCTCCTCTTCATTAAATAATATTTTTGAATATAATAAACCTACTGAAGCAAAAAGCAAAGATAATCGAATGTTTTGCTTGCAAGGGTTTTGATACTTTCTTCATTTTCAAATTATTTGGAGGGATTACAAAGGGCCTCCGGGCGCTGAAGAAAACAAAAAAACTGAGGAATTTGCCCAGTCACTCAGTCAATAAAATTCAAGTGATTGGAGTATCAAAGCGCCAGGTTTGCTGTTTTCATTTAATCGCAAATTGCAAGTGCAAGCTGAACACCTCGGTAGAAAAGTAGCCAGAAAAACGTTGCAGCATATTCCTCATCTAAATATAAAGAGCTTAACTTATCAAGATGGAAACTTCCTTTTTACTAAAAAGCATAGGCCCTCTCAAAATTTCATATTCAAGATGGCCTGTTATGATTTAAATTACTTATGCGTTTCAGATAACAATTTGCCTCCTGCACCTATGTTATCCATACTGTTCTCTTTGATTAAGACATGGAATGCCTGCTCCGGGATACCTAATACTTCTACTGAAGCCTGTGTTAACTTTTCAACAAGTTCGGCTTTCTTTTCTTTAGTAAGTTCGGGCCCGTCAAACTGTATAAATGGCATATTTTTACTCCTCCTTATTTAGCTCCCTATGATAAATC
>NZ_DJGY01000059.1:0-8663 GCF_002435675.1 Acetobacterium sp. UBA5834
TGCTTATAATTTGACGGACTACAGTCTGTTTTTCCCTTTAATATGCGATCCTTTCCTCGTAATACAATTATAATATAACGAGGAAAGTTTACATTATAAAAATTGCAAAAGGGATTTCGCAAAAATCCTCGTTATAAATTCCGGGAAACCAGGATATAAGAACCCCCAATCTGTTATTTTAAAATCCTAAGCTCAATTAAGTAGAAATTAGGATTTTTTCAAGTCATATGAAGCCTGTTTATTTTTATCCACAATTAAAGTTTACATCTAGCTAACAAAATTTCTTCGATATTTAATATATTCCCGTCTTCATCAAGCCAACATTTTTTTTCATGTGAGTAAGCAAAAGTATATAATAGAGGGCTCTTAAGGCAATTAATAACAACGCATAATCTATAGGATTCCTTATACTTTTTCATATTCTTATATTCATTATAAGAAACTTCAACAGAAACATCAGCACCTGAAAGCCCTTTTACTTCAATTCGCAATTCTGTTTTCTCATTCTTAGCTTCTAAATCCCAACCTAAGTTTTTACTTTCAACGGAATTTACATCAAATCCTCGTTCAATAAATACCTCAGTAACTTTCTTAACTGCAATTTTTTCTACCTTTTTCTTTCTTTCAATATTGGCAGTCCTAATGACTGCTTTTTTTTGCGAAATATCTGCTTTATTTATTTCATAGCCCTCAATTTTTTTTAGTATCTCTTTCTTATACGCTTTTCCCAAATCAGACTCAGCATACCAAATATTCGCTTGCCCCATGGCTCCTTTTCCTTCACTTTGAACTCTTGGGACTCTAGGAAATGACGTTCTCTCATCTTCGCTTAATAATGTGGCGTTTTCAGCATTTACTTCCACATAATAACCAATGTATTCATTTCCAAATCTTCTTTCTCTTAATTTTCTATTTTGGTATTCTCTATAAACTTTGGCATTTTTATACCAACCCACAACATATGTCCCCCCATCTTTGTGTGTAGCAGTAAAAATTACCAGAACATTATTTAAATAATCATCTGTCGGTTTTGCCCCTAGACGTTTTAGATCGTTTCGCCCTTTTTGTTGAGCAAATCCATAAACTTTTCCTCGAATTTTTTTAAAATTAAATATTTCGTGTCCGTAACCATATTTATCTACAAACGCCCCACCGCCATGAAGCTCAGCATCATTACCACTCAGACCTTCATATCGTTCCATCCAAGTTGTGTTTAGAAATATCATCGGTTCCATCTGAAATATCCTCCAAATTCCTCATAAATTTTCTACAACTATTGCATTAAAAGATAATTACTCCTCACAACATCAATTATTATCATTTCTTGATTCAGCAACCTTTAACAGTTCACTCTTTTCCTCAACAGAATATTCCACCGTTTCATATTCCTGTTCTTTAAAAGAATTGGAACCCCCAATACCAAAATACTTATCAAAAAAAGTCTTTAGCTTATCGATAACACCCTGCTTCTTGGCTCTGCTTCCGCCTCCAAAACGAGATACTGGTGGCATCAATTTGTCAATATCGATACCTGCTGTCTTGATTTCACCATCACGGAGGGCATTTTCTAAAAATTTCCGAGTATCCTGCGGTTTGATCTTTTCATCCTTGAAGATCACTTTTAAATCATTTTCACGCTGTCTGACAACATAATCATGGCATTCAGTTATCACCTCATCGGTATTCATTAACACTGACTATAAAGGATTCAATCAGCTGCTTCTTACTGCGCAGTTTCGGTCTGGCATCAATAGCCTTGTCAATGGTAATCAGGATATAATTTTTTAAGTCCCACCCGTCCACTGCCCCCTAAGATCATTGGCAATTGCCCAGACTGCTCGGTGGAGTTCTCATCTCGTGCCTGTTCTTTCTTTGATAGTGCCAACCATTCAACTTACCCCCGCCATTTCAAACTATATTATTAATGTCCTTTACATTCTCATTTATTATCTTGTCGTGCTATTAATTTAGAAATTACCTGCAGTTATTATATCACGAAAAAAATTCTTATAATCCATGCAAAAAAATAAATAGTTTTGGGATATAAATCAAATAATTCAGCAACGGTTTTTTATTAAATTAGGGCTGACCTATTTCTAAAAATAAAAAAACTGCTACAATAGCAACAGTTTTTTCGTAAACACCATAAATGAACCATCAATTCTTAAAATTGAATTTATCTCTACATATCTTTTATTATATATTTATCCACACTTGAACCATCTGCTTGTGGTTTGTTACCGTCTTCGTAAAATTCAATTGAAGATCTCAATGGAATAGTATATGCATGTTTAACTAAAATTCCATGTCTTTTAGCAAAACCCAGCATATAATATTCTAAATCCACATCAATTCTAGGTCCTAAAATTATAGAAACCAAATCATTTTTCTGATAATCAAAATACTGAACATCTCTATGCTTTTTAAAAACAAAATACTCATGTGGTTCATTAGTTTTCATGTCATTTTCTTCATACTGCTTTATGTCTCGAATAATCCGCCACTCTGCTTCTTTTTCCCAATCCTTACTCTTAAATAGCAATGCTTTTTTTAAAGCATTTAAAATATACTCTTCATCTTCAATATATTTAGGTTGGTATCTAATATCATCGGGTACATAATTAACATTTTTGATGCCTTTGAATGTATTTGTAACTGCAAATTCTAAACAAAACCCTTTATAACTGTCTGCATAATAAGCCCACATCGATTTTGATCTACATGTTGTAGAAAAACAAACTGTTTTTAGCCTTGATATACGATCTTTTAATATTGGATGAAGCTGCCCCAAATTTGTACTAATAGAACTTCCTGCTACACGTGGAAAATAATTAATTACACCGCCTTCAAATGGATCATTATATTCTAAAGGATTAGACATAAATAATCGAAATTTTTTTAAATTTTCCTTCCAATAGTTTTCTTTGTCAAATCTCAAGAATTTATAAATTCGGTTTGGGCTCGGAAGGTCAACAAGTTCCGGATTATTACAATCAATCATCTGATACCTCACTGAATATTTCTTGTTCAATTTAAAAAACCTGCTACAATCGTAACAGGTCTGTCATCATATTTGATGCGTAGTTCATGGTGGCGGAGAAGGTGGGATTTGAACCCACGCACCGCGTTAACGGCCTATACCCTTAGCAGGGGCACCTCTTATAGCCACTTGAGTACTTCTCCAAAGGTAATAATGCAAATGTAACTATTCACTTTTCAAGCATTTGATGGCCGAGAGGGTGGGATTCGAACCCACGTGGGCTTGCACCCTAACGGTTTTCAAGACCGCCCCGTTATGACCACTTCGGTACCTCTCGTAATTCAAAATGCAAGACTAATATTACCAGTGAAAACGCCTATTGTCAAGTGTTTTGATAAACTTTTTTTAAATTTCTAATTTTTATAATTTAACAATCCAGTTCAGCGGATCTTCATTGTTGCCGGTTTGGACATCATAGAGGGTATCATATATTTTTTGCGAGTATTCGCCGATTTTACCGTCGTTAAAGGTCATCTCCACATCTTTCCACCCTAATGTGCCAATCGGCGCAATAACGGCCGCTGTGCCGGTGGCAAAGGCTTCGGTGATTTTTCCCTGCTGATAGGCCTGATATAATTCGTCGATGGTGATCCGACGCTCTTCCACGGTTTCGCCCCAGTGCTTTAATAGTTCAATCACACTTTTTCGGGTAATGCCGTTTAAGATCGTTCCCTCCAGTGACGGGGTAACAAAAACGCCATCGATTAAAAAGAAGACATTACTGGTGCCCACTTCTTCGATGTACTGTCTTTTTTCGCCATCCAGCCAGAGAATCTGTTCAAAACCCATTTCATGAACTTTCTGCTGAGCAGCCAAACCACCAGCGTAATTACCACCGCATTTGGCTTCACCGGTACCACCACGAACCGTTCGGGCAAATTCTGACTCCACATAAATGCGACTGGGAACCATCCCACCTTTATAATAAGATCCCACTGGCGACATGATAATCATAAATTTGTAGCGTTTGGAAACCCGCACCCCGATAAACGGATCGGTGGCAAAAACAAATGGCCGGATATAAAGCGATGTTCCCGGGGATTTAGGAATCCAGCTTTCATCCATCTTAACCAAGGCTTTTAAGGCTTCCAGCAAAAAATTCTCATCGATTTGCGGAATACACATCCGGGCATTGGAGCGGTTCATTCGTTTGAAGTTTTCATCTGGTCGGAACAGCTGAATCTCACCAGCTGGCGTTTTATATGCTTTTAAGCCTTCAAAAACTTCCTGGGCATAGTGAAGCACCATGGCTGAAGGCATGATCTCAATGGGGCCGTAGGGCTTAATGACGGCATCATGCCAGCCAATCCCTTCAGTATAGTCCATCTCAAACATATAGTCCGTAAATTCGACACCGAAGATCAACGAGTCCTCTTCTGGTTTTTCCTTGGGGTTTGCTGCTTTAACAATTTTAATTTCCATGTCTTCCTCCGAGTTCCATAGCAAAACAACACGCTATTTCGTATATAGGAGTAGTATAACAAGCATTGTATACAAAGTACAAGTGTATTTTTTTAGAATAATGTTTTTTCTAAGTACAAAAACAATACCTCTATTTTTTTCCAATATCACCTTTTTCGGTCCGCCATTTTACATTTGCCTCCAAACCCACCATTGCTCCGCTAAAAATTGGCAAACAAAAAGACGGTGAAAATCACCGTCTTTTTTACTACTCAACAAAGTATATTTCAATGTTTTGTCGGCCCCAGGCTTCGCATTCAGCTTCGCTATCCATATAAATATCGATAATCCCATAGCCGACTGCGCCTCCCCGATCTTCAACGGTATAGATACCGCCAAGTGCCGGGATATAAACTTTAGTTCCGAAAGGAATTCCTCCCCAGGTGGCAATCGTTCGGCCTGACTGTGGCACAGTTCCCGAAGCAGTGTTATTGCCAGTGGCGGTGTAAGCAGTGGCACTGACCACCATACTCCCTTTAAAACCACTTTCCTGATTTATGCTTGTACTGCCGTCACCGGTAGCACTTTTTTCGACATTGACATTCCCAATAATCGAAGATACTTCTACCGCCTCCGGCATTGTTATGGTTGTCGAGGGACCCACTTCAATAATTTCTTCGACCGCTGGCATGATGACTTCACAGGTAATTACTTCCCGGCTGACTTCGACACCATTTTCGTAGCGGATCTTTTCTTTCTTGTTGGCTTTGCCGTTTTGTCCAACCTGAACAACAATTCGGGTGCCCATCGGCAACTCAGGATTTTCTCTGATGGTGGCCTTCATCGGCACATCTTTAATGCCAGTTGATTCCACGTAGGATATCCGGGTTACTTTGATTGTTCCGGTTTTCTCAGTTAATGGGGTATTTAATCCCGGTTCAACCTTGTCATCCTCATCCGGCTTGACCCCGTTCTCTTCAAGAACATCGCCAACAGTGGCACCGCCTGATAAGTAGGCAATGGTTTTTCCATCAACTTGGATATTTCCGGAAATCTTCTTTTCAATTGTTACATCAATGACATCTTTAAACAAGGTTGTCAACGGCACGCTATATTTATATTCGTCACTGACCGGAAGTTCATTGGCAATCAGAACTTCTTCCAGGGATTCGAGTAGTTTTCCATTGGCAGTGTATACCTTGCCTTCGAAGTTGACCGAAACTTCTTTTTCAACGGTAAAAGCACTGGAAACACCCACAACCAGAAGCAGAATCAAAGCAATGATTCCGATCTTGACGCCGGGATATTTCTTGAGAAAACCACCGGTTTCTCTCTCTCTATTCATAAATAAAACCTTTCATTTTGTCAAAATTGCATAAATAAAAGTTACACGTTTGTTACAGCAAGTTTACCATCCTACCCATTTTATGTCAAGTTTTTTGTGGCGTTTACGGGTCTAAATGGTGACCCCATCCCAATTACAAACCGTGTTTTCGCCCATTCTAATGCCATAATGGGGGATGGGGTAAATTCTTGTCCTGGCCTTTTGGGGCTGTTTGACACCGGACAAGATAGTTTTTAGGAAACTGTTCTATACTACATCTTGTGCCTTATTTTATACTTTGAAATGAATGAACTTTAACGAACGGAGACCAAATGCTCGATATCAAAATAAATCAGCAGCAAATTGAAATGTTACAGACCGATCTACTTAAATGGTTTCAAAAAGCGAAGCGGGATCTGCCCTTTCGCCAAACCCGGAACCCCTATTATATCTGGATCTCGGAAATTATGGCGCAGCAAACCCAGATTGATACATTAATACCCTATTATAACCGATTTATAGCAACGTTCCCCACTGTTTTTTCCCTGGCGCAAGCCTCGGTCGATGAGGTCATTAAGACCTGGGAGGGGTTGGGTTATTATTCCCGGGCCCGCAACCTCCATCAGGCGGCCCAGATTATTGTCTCTGACTATGAGGGTAACATGCCCGAAACCTTTGCCAAACTGCTTAAGCTCCCGGGCATTGGCCCTTATACCGGTGGTGCCATCGCCAGCATTGCCTTTAATGAGAAGGTTAGTGCCGTGGACGGCAATGTTCTCCGAGTAATCAGCCGTTATGGCAACAGCTTTGATGATATTGGTGATGCCAAAACGAAAAAGCGGATGACTGCCTTTATTGAAGGCATTCTACCGGATGCCGCCGGCGATTTTAATGAAGCACTGATGGAGCTGGGCGCCGTGATCTGCACTCCCCAAAGTCCCAAATGCCTGATCTGCCCGATCCACAGCGGCTGTCAGAGTCATGCCGCCGGAACCACCGAACAGCTTCCGGTCAAAAAGAAAAAAACGAAGCAGCTCACTAAAAAAATGGAAGTTGGCATCGTCAAACAAAACAGTTGCCTATTTTTTGTGCGCCGGCCAGATTCTGGTCTGTTATCCGGGATGTGGTCCTTTCCGATTACCGAAACCGTGGCTGGTCATGGCCAGGACATCAAAAAAAAGCTCGCAGAAAATTTCCACGAGCTAAATGAACCTATCTTTATCGGCACCAACCGCCATGTTTTTTCCCATATTGTCTGGGAGATGTCCATCTATGGTTTTGATTTGGACAATGCAATCCGGGAACCAGTGTCAACTTCCCACCTCGTCTCCAACCAGGCGCACACACGCACAGACTATCAGTTTAAGGCGCTGTCCGAGATCGATGACCTGGCCTTACCGGTTGCCTTTTCAAAACTTTTAGATCAATTGACCAATTTTTAATGCTTACTGATGCCGGATCACTTGAAAGCGCTGCAAAATCACATCGCTGTCACTTTCAGCGATACCGGCTTTTCGTTTGGCAATGGCAATCTGTTCTTCCGGCGTGTTGACCCCTTCCAGATCAGGCAGCAGCAAACCCCGGTGGAGATCCTTCTCAACAATAACCCCATACTTTTTGGCATCCAGTTCAGCCAAACTGTTTACCACTTCGGGCACACCCAGGACATCCACCTTGATTTCCAGCTCCATCAGTTCCTGCTCTTCCACTGGCATAAAGCGGGGATCGTAGGTGCACGCCTCAATGGCATTGCGGATAATTTCCTGGGCAATACTTTCGGTCACTGGCCCGGTGGTACCGATGCAGCCCCGCAGTTCACCATGCTTATGCAACGAGACAAAAACTCCGGCCTGATTATTTTCCAGTTCGCCCAGAACATCGGCCTCGATTTCAACCTGACTTTTATAATGTTCAAAATTCAGCTTCCGGCCCCGTTGCACCCAGGTATTAATGGTGGCCCGGGCCAGTGCGACTAGGGGGCTTTCGTTTGAACGCCGTTCTTTATAGGAAAGCATTTTATCTTCTTCATAGCGAGTCAGCAGACTGGCGATTTTTTTATCGGTCAAATCGATAAAGGCCGACATGTAACCGACCCCAAAAGGCCCTTCATAAGAAAAGACCGTGGCTTCGGTGTCCAGACCATCAGTGGCCCCCAATCCCATCACGATTGGTTTTAACCCGCATTGGCCGGCTGGTTCATAGACCTGGTGGGGAACGGTTAGAATCGAGTAGTAATTCTTGGTTTTGATGCCGTTGACAATGTTTTCGTCAAATAACGGCCCCATTGGATTAAAGGCATATGGCCCCTCATCTTTAAGGCAATGGGAAAGATCAGCAGAAACCAGAATCATCGCTTCTTTACCCCGGGCTTCAATGGCTTCCCGGATCACTGTCCCCATTTTATAAAGCTCAATCAAACTCAGATCACCAATTGTTACATGGACAATCTTATAGCTTCGATAGTATTTCTCGATAAAATAAAGCGGCACCAGCACCCCATGATCAAGTTCCAGGGCAATTTTATACTCTTTGGCAATTTTATGATTCAAAAAAATGGTGTGGCAGTTATTTTTAGCAAAACCCACGTTCAGCTCATCCAGTAGCCCCATATCGCACTCTTTTGTCAGGCTGATCTCCGGATATCCAAAATTTCGCAAATCACCACTGATCTGATTTTCATAAACCACCGCTGCGCCATCGCGAAATACATTGCCGTGGGGCGTAATACAAACAATCACCTCCGGCTTGATTTCCGCCACCTTCAGCGCCAGATCCCGTAATCCCCGGATCGTTTTTTGTGCTTCATTCTCCCGACCTTGCCCAACCTCCGGGATCAACACCGGCGGATGACAGGCAATGCCCAATCCTTTTAAATACATAGTTTTATACATTCCTTTC